>CAZMJQ010000229.1:0-8384 GCA_964566475.1 uncultured Propylenella sp.
GCGGCCGTCGGCTGGTTCCTTTTCCTTGCGGCCGTGACGTCCCGCTCGCTCCTGTCGAGCGACCTGACCGGCCAGATCGAGCAGTTGGAGGGATCGCGTGCCGCGCTTGAGACGGAGCTCTCCGAGATGCGGGAAGCGTCGGGCACATTGGAGCAGATGCAGTCCGCCATCGAGCCGGTGGAGGCCGAGCTGGAATCGCTCCGCGAGCAGCGCGACGAGCTGCAAGGCGAGGTCGGCCAGCTGCAGGACCGGCTTCGGTCAACAGAGCAGGATCTGGCTGAGCGGAACGAGAGCCTGGCCGCGGCGCAATCCGAAGCGCAGGAGGCCGAGGAGCGGCTCGCGCAGGCGCGCTCCGATCTGGGCGAAGTCGAAAGCCGGGCGGCCGAAAGCGCCGAGGAGCTAGCCGGCGTCGGCGAGCGTCTCGACGCAGCCCGCCGGCAGGAGGCGGAGACGCGCGAGACGATAACCCGGCTTTCGGAGGAAGCGTCCTCCCTGTCCGAAAAGGTCGCGGAGGCGGAAAGTCATATCCAGGCACTCCGCGAGCAGGAGACGCAGACGGAGAGCGAGCTCGTTGCGAGCCAGGCGGAGGTCGAGGCCTTGGCCCAGCGTCAGGCCGAGCTGGAGCAGAGCACATCGACGCTCTCGGAGCGCCGCGAACAGCTGACGCAGGACGTCCAGCAGGCCGAGCAGCAGCGCTCCGCCCTGCAGACGCAGCTTGCCGAGCTGGCCAGGAACCTCGTCTCGCGCAGCGAGGAGCTCGCCGCGCTCGAGGAGCGCATCCGCGACGTCCAGGAACAGGGCACAGCCGTGAGCCAGGCCATGCAGCCGCAGGCGGAAGGAGGCGAAACCGAGGAAGCGGGCCTGACGCCCGGAACCTATTCCTCCGGCGCCATCGTGGCCGTCTTCAACGAGGACCGGACATTCGAGATGCGCGAGGCCGGCGGCCTGCGCACGGCTTCCGGACGCTACGCGCTGGCAGATGGCGTGCTGGAGCTTTCCGACGTCAGCGGCAATGTCGGCGGCGCCGGCTTTCCGATGCGCTGCCGCTTCGAGGCGGCCGAGGGTGGGTTCAGGCTCCAGGCGAACGAGGATTCCTGCGCGGCCCTCGATGGCATGCAATTCCGCCGTTGAGGCGAGGTGCGGGTCAGCGAGGCAAGGGTCGGCGTGCACCGCAGCCGACGACGTCCGTGAGGGGTCTCCCGAGAGCCCGCAGGCAGGCCGCGACAGTGCGTTGGCACCGATGAATGTCCGGCATCGGCGGAAGACCGACGGGCTCTCGACGAGGAGCCGCGCCTTCAGCGATTCCGGGCCGCGGCGAAGAAGGGATTGGCCTGCCCGGTTTCTTGCGACCACGTTTGGCTTGAGACGGCTACCCCGTTGCTCCGCCTTCGCTCATCCAGACGGTCATCGGCCCGGGCTCCCGATTGTTCCATGCGTAGTAGGGAATGGCGGTGAGGACAGCCGGCCTCTCGATTGGGGGCGAGGAGCGGTAGAGCTTCCCGTCCCAATCGTCGGCGGCGAGAATACGCCCATCCGCGGCAAGCATGACCACGCCGCCCATCATGTTGGACCCGTCGCGGGTCACGATCGCGGCGGTGCGCGGTAACCTGAGACGGGTGACGGGGCCCGACGGATTGTCGACTTGCTCCAGGCAGTAGACGAGCGGCCCGCGCTTCAGCGTGACCTTGCCGATGTCCATCCGGACCGCCGGGTGCGCGTAGACGCGCTGCACGGTCATCGGGAGGTCGAGCTCGACGGCGTCGCCGGCCTTCCACTCGCGCCGGATATCGAGGTAACCGCGCTGAGTATTCGCTGCGACGTCGATGGCGCTACCATTCACCGAAGCGGTCGCGGCGCCGTTCGCCCAGGCGGGAATGCGTAGTTTCAAGCCAAAGGCTGCAGGCTGTTCGGGACTGACCGCGATCCGGACCTTGCCTGACCAGGGGTAGTCGCTGCTCTCCTCGAGCCCGACCCGAACCCCGGCGACATCGATCCCTGTCGATGTGCCGCCATAGAGGTGCACGGCGATCGCGTCTTCGCTCGCCGAGTAGAAGTACCCACCGACCGACCCGATGAGACGCGACACGTTCATCGTGCAGCACGGGCAGTGGTGCCAGGCCCAGCGGCTGTGCGTGCCGTCGCTCTCCAGCTTGTTCTCATAGAAGTAGTGCGTGCCGTCCTGCGACAGGCCCGAGAGTGCGCTGTTGAAAAGGCCAAGCTCCAGGATATCGGCATACGTGCCGTCGAGGTCGAGGTTCAGCATGCGCTGCGCCCAGAAGATCATGGCGACTGTGGCGCAGGTCTCCGCATAGGCAGTGTCGTTGGGCAGGTCATAGTCCTTGGTGAAGCCCTCGTTGTACGCCGAGGGCCCGAAGCCGGCCGTCACGTACATGCGCTTCTGCGTGGCGTCTTCCCACAGCACCTCGCAGACGCGCCGAAGCTCCCCATCGTCAAGCTCCGCGGCCAGGTCGGCCATCGCCGTGTACATGTACATGGCGCGCACGGCATGGCCGACGACCTTGTCCTGCTCGCGCACGGGCTTGTGCGACTGATTGTATTCGTAGGTGCGCTGCCGGAAGCTGGCGGGGTCCTCCCCGCGCGCCCGTGCCTCGATGTCGAAATAATGAGGCTGCCGCCCGCGCTCGTCGATGAAGTAGGCGGCAAGGTCCAGGCGGCGCCTGTCGCCGGTCAAGTGATAGAGCTTGATGAGCGCGAGCTCGATCTCCTGGTGCCCGGGATAGCCGCGCTTCTGCCCCTCCCTCGGGCCGAACGTCTCCGCGATGTGGTCGAGATAGCGCTCCATGATGTCGAGGAGCCTGCGCCGCCCGGTCGCCTGGAAGTAAGCGACCGCGCCCTCCAGCAGGTGGCCGGCATTATAGAGCTCGTGATTGTCGCGGAGGTTGGTCCAGCGGTTTTCGATCTCGCGGCCGATATACCAGCAGTTCAGGTAGCCGTCGTCGAGCTGCGCCTTCTCCAGGAGGTCGACGATCCCCTCGATCTGCGCCTCGATCTCCGCGTCGCGCCGGTGCGAGAGCGCGTAGCTTGCCGCCTCGATCCACTTGCCGATATCGGAGTCCCAGAACACCTGCGTGGTGAAGCCGTGCTCGTTCCTCGGGATGGTCAGCGGCGGCGCCGGCTGCTTCACCTTGAGCGCCTCGATCATATTGTGCTCTTCAAGCTGCCGGTACTGGCTCGGGATCGTGCGCTCCAGGACAGTGTCCAGGCGCTCCTTCCAGAAGTCCCCGGTGAGGACGACCTGGTTGAACGGCACGGGTGAATAGCTACGCATCGCTGCCCCCTTCCTTGATCTTCGACCCTTGCCCACGCGCGAGCGCCCCGCAGGATTCGCGAACGACCAAGGCGCAATCGAGCCGGCGAACGCCGTTCAGGCGCTCGCCCTTGATCATTCGGAGGATGCATTCGCCGGCGGTTCGTCCGAGCTGCGGCAGATTGAGATCGACGCTGGTCAGCGGAGGGCGGGCGGCGTTGGCCATGACCTCCCAGTTGTCGAATCCGACAACGGAGACGTCGCCGGGGACATCTGCCCCGATCTCGCGCAGCGTGTCCTCTGCGCCGCGCGCGATCTGGTCGTTGCCGCAGACGATGCCGTCGGGATGCGTGCCGCGCCCGGCGAAGAGAGCCGCCGCCGCCTCGCGGCCGTACTCCTCCGACCAGTTGCCCGGCCTGTAGTAGCCGTCGAGCTGCGGCAGGCCCGCCGCGCGCAACGCCTTGAAATAGCCGTCGCGGCGAAGCCGGACGGCCTCGAAGCGCTCCGGACCCGTGAAGTGCGCGATCCGCCTGCGTCCAAGGCCAATCAGGTGCTCCGTCGCCAGCCGCTCGCCGCCCTCGTCATCGGGAAGCAGCGCCAGCGACTTCGGATCGTCGGACTGGGCGAACACGTAGACGATCGGTACGCCCGCCACGCCCAGGTCGATGGTGGGCCTCCGGTCCGCGCGCCGCGCGGTGAAGACCAGGCCGTCGACCCGCTTGCCCATGAGCTGCTCGACGTGCTGCCGCTCGCGCGCCGCATCGTCCGTGGCATTGCACATGAAGACGGCGATGCGCTCATCGGCGAGCGCCGCCTCCAGCCCTTCCATGATCGGCATCGTGAAACGGCCGAAACTGTCGTTGGAGATCAGCCCGACCGTGAAGCTCTGCCCGCGGTGCAGGCTTTGCGCGAGGTCGTTCGGACGGAAGCCGATCTCGGCCGCGATCGCGGTGATGCGCTCGCGTGTCTCCTGCCGCAGGCTGCCGCTCTTGTTGAGCGCCTTGGAGACGGTTCCGATGCTGACATTGGCAAGACGCGCAACGTCGCGAATGGTCGGCCCGGCGCGTTGCCCGCGATTGCGGGAGGGGAGGTCGGGGGCCGGCTCCGGCGCTGTGATTTCCTCGTCCGTCATCGCTCTATTTAACCGCACCGCTCAGGAAGCCGGAGACGTAGTATTTCTGCAGGAACAGGTAGACGAGGGCGCACGGGATAATGGAGATGATCACCCCTGCCTGCAGCAAGCCCCAGTCGACGAGGCCGTAATGGCCCGTGCGCGAGGCGACGAGCATGACGGGGATCGTAAACGAGGTTTCCTTGTTCATCAGGATGAGCGCCGCGATGAACTCGTTCCAGGACATGACGAAGGCGAAGAGCGCCACCGTCGTCATGCCGGGCACGACCGCCGGCAGGAAGACGAGCCGCAACGCCTGAAGGCTCGAGCACCCGTCGACGACCGCCGCCTCCTCAAGCTCCCGCGGCACGGCCTCGAACGCATTGCGCATCACGTAGATGCTGAAGGGCATCTGCAGCGCCGCGTGCACCATCGCAAGGCCGAGATGCGTCTGCTGCAGCCCGACCTTGGAGTAGAGCACGACGATCGGCGTCAGGAGAGCCTGGTAGGGGATAAAGAGGCTCGCCAGGAGGATGAGGAAGAGCGGCTCCTTCATAGGAACAGGAAAGCGCGCCAGGCCGTATGCCGCCGGCACGGCGAGGCACAGGCAGATGCCGATGGTCAGGCAGGCGACGATGAGCGAGTTGAAGAGGTAGCGCGGCAGCCCTGCCTGGTATCCGTAGGCCGCAAGATAGTTGCGAAGCGTCAGGCCCTGAGTCGGCACGTAGTGCGGCGGCACGGCGAGCGCCTCTTCCGGCGTCTTGAAGGACGCCATGAGAGAGACGAGCAGCGGGAAAAGCATGATCGCGATGACCGCGCAGCATATCGCCCAGACGAGCAGCGACGTCCGGTGCTCGGCTTGGCGAGTCTGCATCGCCGGCCACGCGTAGGCCGCCGCCCGCGGCTCCCGCACCAATGTGCCGGCGGTGTTCGACGCGTCCATCAGCCGGCCTCACGCATCGCGGTTCCGCCGCATCAGGGCGATCTGGAGCGCTGCGCCGATGAATATTATGCCCACCAGGATGAGCGACAGCGCCGAGCCGTATCCGAGCCGGAAGTTGCGAAACGACGTATTGTAGATCCAGAACACGGAGCTGATGGTCTGGTTACGTGGCCCGCCGGCGCTCATAATGAAGAACTGGTCAAAGGCGAGGAGCGACGGCACCGCGCTGATGATGATGAACAGCGTGATCGTCGGCATGGTGAGCGGAACCGTGATCAGCCATGTGCGCCGCCAGAAGGACGCGCCGTCCATCGTCGCCGCTTCCTGAACCTCGTCGGGGATGGACTGGATCGCCGCCACGAAGAGGATCATTCCTAGTCCGACGATCTTCCAGGTGACCGATATGATGATCCCCCACAACGCCATCTCGGCATCGGCGAACCAGACCGGCGGAGAGTCGACGACGCCGACGTCGACGAGCAGCCGGTTGAAGAGGCCGACCTGCTGATCGAACAGCCAGTACCAAAGCAGCGACGAGCTGCCGAGGCCGATGACGACGGGCAGAAAGACCACGCCCCGGGTCAGCGTCTGAACGCGGGACCTCCCCGCCGTGAGAAGGGCAGCGAGGTAACCGAGGACGAGCAGGATGGGCGTGAGGTAGAGCGTGTACTTGAGCGTGAAGATGAGTGACGCCCAGAACTGCCGGTCGTCCCAGGCCCGGACAAAGTTGCCGATTCCGCGGAACTCTGACTGCCCCTCCAGGAGGCTCCAGCGGAACATCGACATGTAGATCATCTGCGCGAACGGATAGAGCGTGATCACGCAGACGAAGATGAGCGCCGGGCCGACGTAGAGAAGTCCGGTAAGCCTGCTACGGCTGACGTAGGAGTAGCTCACGGCCGCTCCCCGCGGTAGTCCTGCCCGGCCGTATGCGAGCATGGAATCGCCGCGGACTGGGACGCGTGAAGCCCGGCCGGCCTACGGACGTCGGCCGCGGTGCTCGTCACCACGGCCGTCCTTGCGCGCTTCACAGCGCCTATTGCTCGCACGCGATGTCGTTCATGCGCTGCTTGGCGTATTCGATGGCGCCGTCGATGTCGCCATCGAACACCGCCGTCTGGATCATCTCCAGCCAAGGGCCGGCCGGATCGTTCGACAACTGGAAGAACCAGTAGGTGTAGGGGGTCTGCGCCACCGCCAGCGCCTCGGCCGTCTTGGTCAGGCGCGGGTCCTCCTGGAAGTACTCGTTGTCCGCGAGGTCCGTACGGGCCGGGAGGTTGCCCGTCTTGGCATAGACCTCGAGCTGCGGGTCATCGGTCAGCACCCACTTCAGCATCTCGAGCGCCTTTTCGGGATTGGGGGAATCGGCGGGGATCGTCAGGATGTCGCCGCCGGCGAAGGAGGAGACCTCACTCTCGTTGGGGCCGGGCAGGAAGGCGATGCCGAAGTTGAGGTCCGGCGCCTGCTCCTTCGCCAGCCCGATTGCGAAGTTGCCGGTGCCCTGGAGACCGACATTTCCTGCGAGGAAGTTGGTCATGAAGTTCGCGCCGGTATCCACCTGAGCGCTCTCCGCGATCAGGCCCTCTTCCCACATGGTGCGATAGCCCTGCAGAACCTGCCGGATGGACTCGCCCAGCAGCGGCTCCGCCTCGCAGGAATCGGGAAGCACAGCCGTTCCTTCCGACGCCCACATCTGCGGGGCCATGGTGAAGATGTTGCAGCCGGCGCACGCGCCCGAGAAGTGCCAGCCGTGGATATCGTCGCCGAGCGCGCCGATGGCCCGCGCGGCTGCGACGATCTCCTCTGTTGTCGAGGGCGGGTCCTCGGGATCGAGACCGGCCTGCTCGAAGAGGTCCTTGTTCCAGATCAGGACCGAGTTGTCCGGCGTGAAGGGCACGCCGTAAAGCCGCCCCTCATAGGTGGCGAGATCGATGTGCGCCTGGACTGCCTTGCCGATGTTTGGGTCGTCCGCCATCTGGTCGGTGATGTCCATGAGCTGGCCCGAGCGCATCAAAGGAGGCGCGAAGATCAGATCGAGGGAGAGGAGATCGGGGACGTCGCCGGCGGCGGAAGCCGTGGCGAACTTGGTGAGCAGGTCGTTCGCCGGGATCACCGTCAGCTCGATCGGGTCCTGCGGATGCATCTCGTTCCACCGCTCCACAACGCGGGTGGTCAGAGTTGCGCCGCTGTCGCGAACCCACATCGTCAGATCGACGGCGCCGGCCGTCTGGGCGGTCATTGCTGAAGCCGACGCCACCAGAAGAGCGGCGCGCCGGGCCGAGGTCTTGAGCAGTATCATCGCTTTCCTCCCAGTACCTTCCACCGACTTCCGCGGCGGAATTTGCTTGGAAAAGCTTTTCTCTTCAGAGGAAAAGCTTTTCCTGGCGGTGAATGATGCATATGGAGCGGGATGGAGCAAGCGAAACTTGAACGGCTCGGTATCGCGCCTGCAGAGTCGGTAGGGCGAAGCCCCGAACGCATCGGCCACAGAGATTCTTGCCCGGGGGCCGTAGGTGCCGGCAAGAAAGGCAGACCTCGGTGGTTCTCAAGAGCGTCGGCAATGCGCCGCGCGGCGTGAGCTGCGCGAACGCCTGCTCTGGCCTTCATTCGGACATCGGTTCAACGCTGCCCGATCACGGGCACTAAAAGTAATCCCCGCCCCCCGATCCTCGCTTACACTCCCTCCACCGCTCTTCGCTGGAGGGTCCGTGTGGCCACCGGAACTGCATGGGAAGGGCGGGCGGCGCCCGTGGTGAGATTCGGCCGGTTCCGGCCGGCCGAGCCTCGGGGGTCCCGATACGTCCGCCCGACCGGGACGACCGGTCTGCCGCTAGTTGAGACGGCCTTAAGGGTGGGACGCACGACGCGGGATGATAAGTCCGAGCGAAAGGCGGCCCATGCCGGAGAGTGGAAATCGGAGGCCATAAAACGCCGCGCGGGGCGCCAAAGGGGCGCCACTTTAAACTTTTGCGAGGCACTCCTGAGGCGCCCCGCTCCCTCCTCGCGGAGGGTAGATGAGAATGGGCATCACCTCGGGCGCAACGCGCCGCGGGACGACGAGC
>CAZMJQ010000230.1:0-4638 GCA_964566475.1 uncultured Propylenella sp.
CGCAACTGTGCGTTGACGGGGTTGTCGTCCGCCACCGAAGCGGTGTCCTCCAGGAGCGCCGCGTCGATGCGCTCGACCCGTTTCTGCAGGTTGAGCGAGCGCTCGATCAGCACGCGGAAATCCTGCGGCAGGTCGCTCCAGCCGGGGCCATCCAGGTTTGTGAAGGGGCTCTCCAGCCTTATCTTCTTCTTCTCTTCGCGGGCGCGCTCCGCGGACATGTCCCCTTCGCGCACCGAGCGGTGCAGCAGCAGCCACGAGGCCAGCTGCATCAGCCGCGTGGTGAGCCGCATCGACTCCGTCGCGTAGACGATCGAGGCGGGGCGGGGGAGGGTGCGCGCCGCATTGCGGCCTTCCCCGTCGAGATAGTCGGCGGTCTCCTCGACGAGCGCCATCCCTTCCCTGAACAACGTGCGGAAGGTCTCCGACTGCGCATAGGCCTTGCCGAAGGAGATCGGATCCCTCCGGTCGGTCCTGCGGCGATTGGGCTTGGTCTCCACGGCCATGTTTTCCGCCGGTATGATTGACGCAACAATGTTTGACGCAACTCACTGCGGCCCGGCGGCGATCCCCCGCGCCTTCGGGCAGTCTCGCGCGGGACGGACGCGTCTTCAATCCGTTAGTTACGAAATGGTGAAGAAAAAGCCGCTGTTCGAGCTGAAAGCTACCGAAGGCCGCATGCCGGCCGGACACGAAAAAAAGAGCCGCTCGGGGCGGCTCTTGAGAGTTTACAGGGAGGCGTCAAACAGAGTGGGCAAGAGCCACTCGCGTCCATCGCTGGACAGACGCATTAAGCACCCTCAAAGGTTAACGCCGCGTAAACGGGCAGGACTTTTCTTCAGGCAGCGGGTGGAATGCTATCGCCGAAAGATGGAATCGGCCGCCTTGAGCTGTCTCTGCTTGGCCTCGATCTCTCGCTCGAGCCGCTCGATCTCCATGTTGTAGAGCTGAATGCGCTCCTTCAGCTCGTCCACCGAGAGGTCGGCGAGAGGCTCGCCCGGGTGTGCGGTCGGCCGCGGCCTGGGCTCGTTGTCGTCGAGAAAGGTCATGGCATTCCTCCGGACGGCACGATAGCAGGAGCCGCGGTTCATTGTCAGCGCCCGCGATGGTAGGAATCGGCCAGCTTTGACGGACGGGAGGACGAAGATGGCGGTACCGGCGACGATGCGCGCGGTGGGGATCAAGGAGCCCGGCGGGCCGGAGGTGCTCCAGCTTGAGGAGCGCCCGGTGCCGGAGCCCGGCGAGGGCGAGGTTCTCGTCGCCGTCGCCGCCGCTGGCGTGAACCGGCCGGACGTCATGCAGCGCAAGGGCCACTATCCGCCGCCTCCCGGGGCCTCCGACGTCCCGGGCCTGGAGATTTCCGGCGTCGTGGCGAAGCGCGGGAAGGGCGCGGAGCGCTTCAGCGAGGGCGACGAGGTCGTCGCGCTCGTTCCCGGCGGAGGCTACGCGGAGTTCTGCACCGCGCACGAATCGAGCGCCCTCTCCCTGCCGGAGCCGCTGACCCTGGTGGAAGGCGCCGGCGTCCCGGAAACGACGTTCACCGTCTGGCACAACGTCTTCCAGCGCGGCGGGCTGAGACGCGGCGAGTGGATGCTCGTTCACGGCGGCTCGAGCGGCATCGGAACCACCGCCATCCAGCTCGCCAAGGCGTTCGGCGCCTTCGTCGCCGCCACCGCGGGCTCCGAAGAGAAGTGCGAGGCCATGCGGAAGCTCGGGGCCGACGCTGCGATCAACTACAAGAGTGCGGATTTCGTCGAGGCGACGAAGGAGGCGACAGGCGGGCACGGCGCCGACGTCATCCTCGACATGGTGGGCGGCGACTACCTCATGCGGAATCTCGACGCGGTGGCCGAGGAGGGCAGGGTCGTGATGATCTCCACGCTCGCCGGTCCCAAGACCGATATCGACCTCCGCCGTGTGATGATGAAGCGCGCCACGCTGACCGGATCGACCCTGCGGAACCGTCCCGCCGCGTTCAAGGCGGAGCTGGCGCGCGCCATCGAGGAGGCGGTCTGGCCGGTGGTGAAGCAGGGCCGCTACAAGCCGGTGATCGACAGTCTCTTCCCGCTTGAGAGGGTCGTGGAGGCGCACCGGCGCATCGACGGCGGCGAGCACATCGGGAAGATCGTTTTGACCATGAGCGAATAGCGCCGGGCGCGGGTATTCCTTGCGTCGCGGGCGTTCCGGGAATATATGAAACGCAATTTCCGTCATTCCTGACGATGGATGCGGCTTTCCCGGCACACGCTTTCCGGGAAAGCGGAAGAAGGACTTTTGCTTTGGCTGCAACAGCTCCGCTCATGCCCAAGGCCACCGCCGTCTGGCTGGTCGACAACACGTCGCTGACCTTTGACCAGATCGCGGCGTTCTGCGTGCTGCACCCGCTCGAGATCAAGGCGATCGCCGACGGCGATTCCGCGCAGGGCATCAAGGGCCTCGACCCCGTCCTCACGGGCCAGCTCTCGCGCGAGGAGATCGAGAGGGCGGAGGCCGACCAGGACTACCGCATGAAGCTGTCCGAGGCGAAGGTGCGGGTGCCGGAGGTCAAGCGCCGCGGTCCGCGCTACACGCCCGTCTCCAAGCGGCAAGACCGCCCGAACGCCATTTTGTGGCTGGTGCGCAACCACCCTGAATTGAAGGACGCGCAGATCATGCGCCTCGTCGGTACCACGAAGCCGACGATCCAGGCGATTCGCGAACGCACCCACTGGAACTCCGCCACGCTGCAGCCCACCGATCCGGTCACGCTCGGTCTGTGCAGCCAGCTGGAGCTCGACATGGAGGTGCGCAAGGCGGCCCGCGCCGCGCCGCCGCCGACGGAGCCGGAAGGCGCCCGCCTGCTCTCAGCCGAGGAGACCACCGCGCTCCGCGCCCGCACCGACGAGCCGGCGGAGGGCGAGCATGAGCAGCCTGCGCGAAAGCCCGCGGACGACGAGATCGACGCCGATTCCGTCTTCGCCAGGCTGAAGTCGCTTAAGTCCGACCAGAACTGACCGCGCCCGGGCGCGGTCGCCCATCTCGACGCCGACCGTGCCGGGCTCCACATTTCTCGCTGATCCGCTTTTCTGGATCGCCGTTCTTGCGGCGTTCGTCGCGTCCGCCGTGCGCGGCTTCTCCGGCTTCGGCGCCGGCCTCGTCTTCATGCCAGTCGGAGCGGCATGCCTCGGGCCGAAGGTCGCGGTCGGCGTCCTCTACATTATCGACACGATCCTCGTGCTGCCCTTCGTCCTCAGGGCCGTCACGCGGGTGGACTGGCGCGAGATCGCGCCGCTCGGCATCGGTGCGGTCGTTACCGTGCCGATGGGCGTCGCCGTCCTCGTCCGTGTCGATCCCGTGCCGCTGCGCTGGGCGCTGTCGCTTGCCATCCTCGTCTCGGTCGGCATCCTCGCCGCCGGCTGGCGCTACCACGGCCCGACTCGCGTCTGGCTGTCGCTGCTCGTCGGGTCTGTCTCCGGCTTCATGGGCGGGCTGGCGCAGATCCCCGGCCCGCCGGTCCTCGTCTACTGGCTGGGCAGGCGCGTGATGTCGGCCACGATGCGAGCCAACGCGCTCACCTTCTTCATGTTCACGACGGCGGTCTCCGGCGTGGCGCTCTTTGCGGGCGGCATCTTCACCGCCGACGTCATGGCGCAGTCGGCCGCAATGTTTCCCGTCTATGCCGCCGGTATCTTCATCGGCGGCCGGATGTTCGGGCTGGCGAGCGACGCAACCTACCGGCGCATCGCCTACGCGACGATTCTCTTCGTGGCGATCGTCTCGATGCCCGTGTTCGGATGAGGGAATAGGGGCTGGGGACTCCCCGACCCCACTACGCAGCCGAGAGCTGCTCCATCGTCGCTTCGTCCACGTCGTAGTTGGCGTAGACGTTCTGCACGTCGTCGTCGTCGTCGAGCGAGGCGATGAGCTTCATCAGCGTCTCCGCCTTCTCCGCGCCGACCGGCGTCAACGTCTGCGGCTTCCAGACGGCGCGCACAGACTGAGCTTCGCCGAGCCTCTCCTCCAGCGTCCTGGCGACGGGGCCGAGATCCTCGAAGCTCGTGAGGATGACGTGGCCGTCGGAGCCGCTCGTCACGTCGTCGGCGCCTGCTTCGATCGCGGCCTCCAGCACCGTGTCCGCGTCGCCCACCGACGCGGGATAGACGATCTCGCCGACCCGGTCGAACATGAAGGCGACCGAGCCTGTCTCGCCGAGCGCGCCGCCGTTCTTCGTGAAGTAGGAGCGCACCGCGCCGGCCGTGCGGTTGCGGTTGTCGGTGAGCGCCTCCACCATCACCGCCACGCCGCCGGGGCCGTAGCCCTCGTAGCGCACCTCCTCGTAGGATTCCGCGTCGCCGCCCGAAGCCTTTGAGATGGCGCGCTCGATATTGTCCTTCGGCATGGACTGGCCCTTGGCCGCCAGGATGGCGAGCCGCAGCCTCGGGTTGCCGTCGGGGTCGGCCCCGCCTTCCTTTGCCGCGACGGTGATCTCGCGCGCCAGCTTGGAGAACAGCTTGGACTTCGCCGCGTCCTGCCGCCCCTTGCGGTGCATGATGTTCTTGAATTGCGAATGGCCTGCCATGGCCGCGCCCTCGTAATCGGTCGTGTCGGAAGCTCGCCGGGATATATGCCGCCGCGCTCCGGGCGTCCAGATGTGGGGCGGCC
>CAZMJQ010000231.1:0-3171 GCA_964566475.1 uncultured Propylenella sp.
TCGCCGGGCGTGCTGGAGGAAGGCTGGTTCGTCGCCTATCCGCAGATCGTGTTCACAACCGCCGGCGTGCCGGACGAGCTCGTCTACGAGTTGGCCAAGGTCATCCACGACAGCAAGGAGAGCCTTGCGGCGACCTTCCCCCCGTTCAACGCCTTCAACCCCGACGAGGACATGGTGGGCGACACTGCGCCCGGCGAATATCACCCCGGGGCGATCGAGTATTTCCAGGAGATCGGTCTCTGGAACGAGTAGCCTGAGATGAGCGACAAGGAGCCGGGAGGGCCTCGCGACCGAGCGCCCTCCCGCTCTTCTTGGAGCACGGCGGTCTACGGCCTCGCTGCCCTGCTCACCTTCGGGGCGGCATTCTGGTCGCTCGGCCTGCCGCGCTATCTCCACTGGTCGCTCTATCCGCAGCAATACATCGCCGCGGTGCTGGCGCTGGCGCTGCCCCTCGCCTTCCTGACGCTTCCGGCGAAGCGCGGCGCCGACCGGGAGTCGGTCCCCTGGTACGACGCCGCGGCGGCGGCGCTCGGCCTTGTGGCGGCCGGCTACGTGGCGGTCCGCTATCCCCATATCGTCAACCAGATCTTCTTCCGACCGCCCGAGGCCTACATTCCCGGCGTCATCATCGTGCTGCTCGTGCTGGAGGCGCTGCGCCGGGCGACGGGCTGGGCGCTCGTCATCATCGTCGTCGCCTTCATCCTCTACGCGCTCTTCGGCGACGCCTTTCCCGGCCGCCTCTCCGCCAGGGCGCAGGACTGGCAGGGGCTCGCGAGCTACCTCGCCTTCGACATCAACGGCATACTCGGTATCCCGATGGCCGTGGCGACGACCATCGTGGTGGCCTTCATATTCTTCGGCAACCTCCTCGCGTCGACCGGCGGCACGAAGTTCTTCACCGACGCGGCGCTCGTCTCCATGGGCCGCTACCGCGGCGGGTCGATGAAGATCGCGGTCGTGGCGTCCGCGCTGTTCGGCTCCGTGTCGGGCTCGGCCGTGGCGAACGTCGCGGCAACCGGAATCGTCACCATTCCGATGATCAAGCGCAACGGCTATCCGGCGCACAAGGCGGGCGCCATCGAGGCGGTCGCGTCGACAGGCGGGCAGCTCATGCCCCCCGTCATGGGGGCGGCGGCGTTCCTGATGGCGGAGTTCCTGCAGGTCCCCTACTCCGACGTGGTGCTGGCGGCGCTGGTGCCCGGGCTTCTCTACTACGTCGCGCTGTTCATCCAGGCGGACCTTGAGGCAGGAAAGATGGGCATCGCCCCGGTCGCCGCATCGGAGATTCCCGAGCGCCGCAGCGTGATCGGAGGCGCGCACTACTTCCTCGCCTTCGCGGTCCTGATCTACGCGCTCTTCACGCTGCACTGGCAGCCGGAGCGCGCCGCGCTTGCCGCAGCGGGCACGGTCGTCGTCACCGGCCTCCTCTTCGGCTACCAGGGCGTGCGGCCGAAGCTCCGCGACCTCGTCAACGCCTTCGCCAGGACCGGCCGGGCGGTCGTCGAGATCATCCTCATCTCCGCCGCGGCCGGCATGGTGATCGGCGTCCTCAACGTGACCGGGCTCAGCTTCAGTCTCACCTACACGCTCGTCCAGATCGGCGCGGGAAGCGCCGTCGTGCTGCTCCTCCTCTCCGCGCTCGTCTGCATCGTGCTCGGCATGGGCCTGCCGACGCTCGGCGTCTACGTGCTGCTCGCGGCGCTGGTGGCGCCGGCGCTGATCGAGGTCGGCATCGAGCCGATGGCCGCGCATCTCTACGTCATGTATTTCGGCATGATGTCGATGATCACGCCGCCGGTGGCGATCGCCGCCTTCGCCGCAGCCGGGATCGCAGAGGCGCCTGCCATGCGCACCGGATTCGCCGCCATGAGGTTCGGCTGGACCGCCTATATCGTGCCTTTCCTCTTCGTCGCCTCCCCCACCCTCCTCCTCATCGGCGCGCCCGAGAGCGTCGCGATCGCCGTTGTGACCGCGACCATGGGCGTCTGGCTCGTCTCCATCGCGCTCGCGGGGTATTTCACCCGCGTGCTGAGCTGGCCGATGCGGATATCGTTCACGGCGGCGGGGCTGCTTGCGCTTGTCCCAGCCGGCGCGTTCGAGGCGGCGGTGTGGACGGACGTGGCCGGCGCGGTGCTGGGAGCCGTGCTGATCGGGCGTGAAGTCATCGCCGCCCGCGCGCGGCCGGCAACCGATCCGCTCGGCGCGCGGTGAGCGTGCGGGGAAGCCGGCCGCTTGGAATACTCCCATGCTCTTCAGCACCTACACGCCCCGGCCTCCCCTCAGCGAGCTCATAGACGACTTCTGGCTCTATGAAGACTACGAGGGCCGTCACCTACATGAGAGAATTCTCCCGAGCGGTACGTTCGAGATCGTGTTCAATCTGCGGGAGGACGAGCTGCGCATCTACGGCCCTTCGAAGGAGGACGAGTGCCGCCGCTTTGCCGGAGCAGTGATCTCCGGTCCCTATGCCGGATACTTCATGAGCGACACCGCTGAAGAGGCGAGCATTCTGGGCGTCCATTTCAGGCCCGGCGGAGCCGCCGCAGTCCTCGGGCTGCCTGCCGGGGAGCTCGCAAACGCGCATGTCGATCTTCAGACGATCTGGGGCCGAATGGCCACCGGGCTGCGGGAGCATTTGTGCGAACTGGCGGAGCCCACGGAGCGGTTTCGACTGCTGGAGCAGACCCTGCTGGAAAGGCTTGCCGTCTCGTGTCACCGCCACCCTGCCGTTCGCGCCGGATTGGAGCTGCTGATCGGGACACGCGGTCAGGCACGGATTCGCGATGTCGCCGGAGCAGTGGACCTGAGCCCTCGGCGATTCGTCGACGTGTTCACGGCGGAAACCGGTCTGACACCGAAGCTCTTCGCCCGCGTGCAGCGGTTTCAGCATGCGGTCGCATCCTCGCAGGCGAAGACAGAAGTCGATTGGGCGGAGCTTGCCGCCGAATGCGGGTATTGCGACCAGTCCCACCTCATTCACGAATTCGTCGAGTTCGCCGGCGTAGCTCCGGCCGAGTTCCGGCAACGTCAGAACCGGCTCGATCATGCCGGCGTCCACTTGAAGCGGCATCACCTGCCTTTGGACTGACTTCCGCTTTTTCCAATCCGGTCGCGAACACCGCTGCTAGGACCTGCGGCGCCCTAGATGGCTTGGGGGTAAACAAGGAGGCA
>CAZMJQ010000232.1:0-5826 GCA_964566475.1 uncultured Propylenella sp.
GGAGATGCTGGTGATCGACGGCATCCTGCTGCGCGACTTCGACTACATCGACCTTGGCCGCATCCGGCTGCCGTCAATGACAGTGCCGGTCACCATCAAGTCGCTGATCTTCCGCGAGCAGAGCGGCGAGGCACGGCGGCCAGAGCGCATCCATCACCGTCATCGTCACGACGGGCATCACCATCACGGCGACCACCAACACCGTCACTTCGGCGATAACCGTCACGGCGGCGAGTGACCGAGCGGCGAGCGGCCGTCAGGTGCGCCGAATCGGCACCGCTCACTTCACGGCAACGAGGTCGACCAGCGCCGACATGCCCCTATGGCGCTCGCCTTCTTCGAGCTCCGCCTCGTATTCCTCGACCTCGAGCGAGGCCATGTCGCCGAAGGCCTCGCGGAGCAGGTCCGACGTGTAGAGCTGAGAGAGCGCCTTCGGCCCGCCGGTGGCGTATTCGAGCTGCTTCGGCGTGTAGCCTTCCATGAGCAGCAGCCCGCCGGACTTCAGCGCCCCCTTCATGCCGGCGAACATGCGCTTGCGCTCCTCGGGCTGGGCGAACTGGACGAAGATCGCGACGATCACATCGTATGCCTCGTGCGGCCAGGAGAAGGCCAGCACGTCCGCGCATTCGGCACGGATCGTCACGCCGCGCCGTGCGGCGAGTCGTTTCGCCTTGGCGACCGCGGTCGGCGAGAAGTCGATCGTGTGCACGTCGAGGCCCTGCCCGGCGAGCCACACGCCGTTGCGGCCGTCCCCGTCGCCGACGGAGAGCGCCGACATATCCGGCTTCAGGCGATGCGCCTGCCTGGAAAGGAACGCATTGGGCGCTTCACCGAAGAGGTAGCCCTCCGCCGCGTAGCGCTCCTCCCATCGCTCCAGCTCGCTCATGACAGGTCTCGACCTCCGGGCATGACGGGCTCCTCTATCATACGGAGCGCTTTGCGAGCGCCGCCCAGACACGGTCGGGCGTGGCGGGCATCTCGATCGGGCCCGCGCCGGCCGAGTCGAGCGCGTCGTTGACGGCATTGAGGGTCGCGGCGAGCGAGCCGACCGTTCCGGCCTCGCCGACGCCCTTTACGCCGAGCGGATTGACCGCGGTCGGGACCGGCAGGGAGTCGAGGGCGGGGTTGGGCAGGTCCTCGGCGCGCGGCATCCGGTAGTCGAGGAAGGTCGCGGTGAGGAGCTGCCCGCTCTCCGCTTCGTAGCGCACGGCCTCGCCCAGCGCCTGGCCGACACCCTGCGCCACGCCGCCGTGCATCTGCCCGTCGGCCAGCACCGGGTTGATCACCGTGCCGATGTCCTCCACGCCCGTGTATGCGACGAGCGCGACGGCGCCTGTCTCCGGATCGATCTCCACCTCCGCGATGTGGCAACCGTTCGGGAAGGTCACCGCCTGCGGCTGGAACTCATCGTCCGCGGACAGCCCGTTCTCGGGGTCAGCGCGGCGCGCCACTTCGACGAGAGAGATGCTCCGATCCGTCCCGACGACCGTGTAGCCGCCATCGGCGTAGGCGATATCCGACGCGGCAGCTTCGAGCGCGTCGGCGGCGATCGCACGGCCTTTCTCCAGGAGCGACTCGATTGCCGCGACAAGCGCGGGGCCGCTGACGGCAAGCGCCGCCGAGCCGCCGGCCCCGCGCCCATCGTCCAGAAGGTCGGTGTCGCCCTGGCGGTAGAGGATGGATTTGGCGGACACGCCGAGCCGGTCCGCGGCGATGCGTGCGAGCACCGTCTCCGTTCCCTGGCCGGAGGAGAGGGCGCCGGTGCGGATCTCGATCGTCCCGTCGGGCGCGACGCTGACGCGCGCCACGTCCCTGCGCGGTCCCCTGATCGGGCCGGCGGCGATCTCGATCGGGTTGGCAATGCCGATGCCGCGCAGCCTGCCGCGCGCCTCTGCCCGTTGGCGGCGCTCAGCGAAACCCGCAAGCTCGGCCACCTGCGCCGCGCGCCGCATCGTGGCGGAAAAATTCCCGCAATCGTACTTGAACAAAAGCCCAGTCTGGAACGGCATCTGCTCGGGCGCAATGAGGTTGCTGCGGCGAAGCTCGAACGGGTCGACGTCAAGCTCGCGCGCGGCCCGGTCGATCAGCAGCTCGATGAGGAGCGTCGCCTCCGGCCGGCCTGCGCCGCGATAGGGTCCTGTCTGCCCGGTGTTGGTGTGGAAGCCCAAGACCTCGGCGAAGATCGCGGGCGTCCGGTAGACGCCGGCGATCCCGCCGATGTTGTTGACCATGAAGAACGAGCGCCGCGACAGATAGGCGCCGATGTTCACCGAGAGGCGCGCGTCGAGCGCCACGAACTCGCGCTCTTCATTGAGGGCAAGCTCTGCCTCGACGTGCACGTCCCGGCCGTGGTCGTCGGAGAGGAACGCCTCGCTGCGGCCGGCGATCCACAGCACGGGACGCTTGAGCCTGCGCGCCGCGAACAGCACCAGCACGTCCTCGCGATAGACGCCGCCCTTCATGCCGAAGGAGCCGCCGACGTCCGGCGCCGCCACTCGCACAGACGCGCGGTCGACGCCGAATATGCCGGCGATTGCATTGCGCAGCGCGAACGGGCCCTGCGTGCTCGTCGTGAGCGACAGGCGGTTGCCGTCGAGCTCGCCGAGCGCGGTGCGCGGCTCCATGGTGGCGGCCACGACGCGCGAGACGTCGAGCTTGAGGCGCGTGACATGCGCGGCGCGCGCGATTGCCTCACGCACCCTCTCCTCGTCGCCTATGCGGCGCACGAAGGCAACGTTGTCCGCCATACCGGGCCAAACCGTCGCGGCTCCCGCGGCCAGCGCAGCGGCGCGCGTGACGATCGCCGGAATGTCCTCGATGTCGGCCGTGACGAGGCCTGCTGCATCCTCCGCCGCGGCGGCGCTCTCCGCCACCACCATCGCGATCGGCTCCCCGACGAAGCGCACGCGGTCGCGGACGAGGAAGGGGCGCGGCGTGCGATACCCCTTGCCCTCGCCGTCATCCTCGCGCGGGGGGTCGATCTCCGTCAGAAGATCGGCGATGCCCTCGCTGTCGATGTCCTCGGCGATGAAGACGGCGACCACGCCCGGCGCCGCGGCGGCCTCGGAAATGTCGATGGATTTCACCCGCCCCGAAGCGACTTCGGTACGGGCGAAGCGGGCATGCAGGAGATTGTCGCGGCGGATGTCGGCCGTGAAGCAGCCACGCCCCGTGATCAGGCGGCGGTCTTCGAAGCGGCTGCCATCTTCTTCGCCGGAGCTCTCCATGGCCTTCGTATTTCCAGCAGTTCCGGCGATTTATTGACAGCCTAGTCCGGGGGCACCTAATGTCGAGAACGCTGTTCCGTGATGCGGAACAACATGCGGGAGGACGCTCGAGTGGCACTGACACGCGAGGCGGAGCGCGCCGGCCGCGACGCGCCGCCGGCAGGGAGGAACACCCGCAGCGAGGAACCGGCCGAGCCGCTCGACCCGTGCGTCGCATGGGGCAGCGACGTCGCCGCGCAGATGCTCCGCCGCCTCGACATCCCCTACATCGCGCTCAATCCCGGCGCCAGCTACCGCGGCCTCCACGACAGCCTCGTCAATCACCTCGGCAACGAGCGTCCCGAGATCCTGCTCTGCCTACACGAGGAACACGCGGTGGCGATCGCGCACGGCTACGCCAAGGCGAGCGGCAGGCCGCTGGCGGTGGCGCTGCATTCCAACGTCGGGCTTATGCACGGCACCATGGCGATCTTCAACGCGTGGTGCGACCGCGTCCCGATGCTGATCCTCGGCGCCACCGGCCCGGTCGACGCGACGCAGCGCCGGCCGTGGATCGACTGGCTGCACACGGCGCAGGACCAGGGCGGGCTGATCCGCAACTTCATCAAATGGGACGATCAGCCCGGCTCGGTCGCGGCGTTGCCGGAGGCGATCCTGCGCGGCTGGCAGGCGACGAACACCGCTCCGCACGGCCCGGTCTACATCTGCCTCGACGCGGCCCTGCAGGAGGAGCGACTCGAGGCGGAGCCCGCGTTGCCCGATCCGGCACGATTCGCGCCGCCACCTCCGCCGATGCCGGACCCGGTGTCCTTGGCGGATGCGGCGCGCCGCCTGTCGGAGGCGAAGAAGCCGCTGATCCTCTTCGGCCGCTGCCGCCGGACCGAGGCCGACTGGGACCGGCGCGTCGCGCTCGCCGAGCGGCTTGGCGCGGCCATGCTGTCGGACCTCAAGGCCGGCTGCATGGCGCCGAGCGACCATCCGCTGCATGCCGGGACGCCGTTCAACAAGCTCTCCGCTACGGCCAGCGCCGCGCTCAACGAGGCGGACGTAGTCCTGAGCCTCGGCTGGATCGACCTCGGCGGGCTTCTCAACGAGGCGTTCGAGCGCCGCCTTCCCGCGGCGACCATCATCCATGCCGGGCAGGACGTTCACCTGCACAACGGCTGGGGCAAGGAGCACAGCGCACTGCCGCCGGTCGACGTGCATCTCCTCGGCGACCCGGACCAGGCCGCGGCGGGGCTGCTCGAGCTGCTGCCCGAAGGAGGGCGAGATGGCTGGTTCGTGGCGAAGGCCGCGCCGATCAAGGAATCAGGCGACGAAACCATCACCCTGCGCCACGTTGCGCAGGCGCTTGCCGATGCAACGGATGGGCAGCCGGTTACCTTCGCCGCATTGCCGCGCGGCTGGCCGTGCGATCTGTGGCCGCACCGCTCGCCGCTCGACTATCTCGGCAAGGACGGCGGCGGCGGCGTCGGCGCGGGGCCGGGGATCACCATCGGCGCGGCGCTTGCGCTGAGGGACAGCGGCCGGCTGACCGTCGGCGTGCTCGGCGACGGCGACACGCTCATGAGCATCAACGCGCTATGGACCGCGGCGCGCTACGCGATCCCGGCGGTCATCGTCGTCGCCAACAACCGCTCCTACTACAACGATGAGCAGCATCAGGAGAGCGTCGCCAAGACGCGCGGGCGCAACGTCGCGAACAAGTGGGTGGGGCAGGCGATCGACGGACCGGCGCCCGACATCGCGCAGATGGCCCGCGCGCAGGGCGTCGACGGATATGGCCCGATCGTGAAGCCGGAAGACTTGCGGCCGGCGCTCGAGAAGGCCGTGGCAACCGCGCGAGCCGGCAGGCCGTGCGTCGTCGACGTGCACATCGATCCGCGGCAGGGCCGCGAGGCGCCTGCTCCGATTCGGGGGAGTCGCTGACTTGAAGGGCCGCCGCCGAGCCGATACAAGAACGCCGTTCCTTAAAGTGGAACGATTGGACTGCGAGGTTCTAGCGTGAGACTTCCCGTGGCGAATGGCTATGAAGGCGGGCGCGGCATTCGCAGCCCGCATGGAGCGAAGCGCAATGCGGGAGCGGCGTCGTCACCGCGGTCCTGGATTGCGCGGCTGCGCCGCTCCATCCAGGCTACGGGAGGCGGGGCATGAGTGAGACCAAGGGCGCCAAGACCCGGCTGTCGTCGGTAACGACCGCGGTGCATCTTCTGAAGGCCTTCTCGGAGAAGGACGCGGAGATCGGGATCAGCATGCTCGCCAAGCGCCTGGGCGTCTCCAAGAGCACCGTCCACCGCCTCGCCACGACGCTGGTGGCGGAGGGGCTCCTGGAGCAGAACCCGGAGACGGAGCGCTACCGGCTAGGCGTCACGCTCTTCACCCTCGGCGCGCTGGTGCGGCGGCGCATGGACATCTCAAACGAAGCGAAGCCGCTCCTGAGCGAGCTCAGGCGCGTGACCAACGAGAACGTCCATCTTGCCGTCCTGCAAGGCAGCCACGTCACCTACATCTACGACCTCGAGAGCGGGCACTCGGTCAGGCTCGGCTCGCAGCTCGGGACTCTGAAGCCGGCCTTCTGCTCGGCGGAGGGCCTTGCGAT
>CAZMJQ010000233.1:0-3106 GCA_964566475.1 uncultured Propylenella sp.
GAGGATCATGATCGTGGAGAAGCGGATGAAGCCGCGCAGATGGTCGTCCTCGCCGCGCTCCCGCAGCTGCGCTATGTAGCGCACGGGCGAATCGCCGAAGCCGAGCGTGCCGATGGCCCCGAAGACCATGAACCACACCCAGGTGTAGGCGAAGACGCCGTATTCGTGCTGGCCCATGAGGCGCGCCAGCACGACCTGCGCCAGGTAGGCGAGGGCGGCATTGCCGAGACGGATGACGAGCGCGACGGCGGCCGCGCGCTGCGCCACCGAAGCCCTGTCCTTGCCGGTCAGGATCGCGCGCAGCCTGCCGGGCAGCGCCCGCACGCCGACAGGGGAGTCCTGCGTCGCGATCGTCAAAATGTCTGCTCCAGGCCGCCGGGTATGGGTGCGGTCTTAGCTAACAGGCGCGACTTAAAGGAGCGTAATGCTCTGGGTTGGTTACCGGGCACCGAGGTTGGTTGGCGGAAGCGCGGCGTGGAAGCGCACCGGCTGCCCTTCGCCGGCCGCGACAAGCTCCCCCTCCCACATGATTGCGCGGCCGCGGACGATCGTGCCCACGGGCCAGCCGGTCACGCTCATGCCGTCATACGGCGTCCAGGCGGAGCGCGAGGCCATGCCGGCATTCCCGATCGTCGCCCTGCGCTGCAGGTCGACGACGGTAAGGTCGGCGTCGTAGCCGACGGCGATGCGCCCCTTGCCGGCTATGCCGAAGAGCCGCGCCGGGCCGGCGCTCGTCATGTCCATGAAGCGCTCGAGCGACAGGCGCCCGTGCGCGACGTGATTCAGCATGACGGGCACCAGCGTCTGCACGCCCGGCATGCCGGACGGGGATTGCGGGTAAGGCCGCGCCTTCTCCTCAAGCGTGTGCGGCGCGTGGTCGGAACCAAGGATATCGGCCGTGCCATCTGCAACGCCAGCCCAGACGGCGGCGCGATGGATGGCGTCCCGCACCGGCGGGTTCATCTGCAGCAGCGTTCCGAGCCGCGCGTAGTCATCGGCGCAAAGGGTGAGATGATGCGGCGTCACCTCGACCGAGGCGATGTCCTTGTGGTCGGCGAGGAAGCGCATCTCCTCCGCCGTCGACACGTGCAGAACGTGGATCGGGGCGCCGGTCTCGCGGGCGATGGCGACGAGCCGGCGGGTGGAGGAAAGCGCGGCCTCCGCGTCGCGCCAGACCGGGTGGCTCGACGGGTCGCCGTCGCGGCGCTCGCCGAGGCGCTCGCGCAGGCGGAACTCGTCCTCCGAGTGGAACGCGGCGCGCCGGCGCGTCTGGCCGAGGATGGCGCGCACGCCCTCGTCGTCGGGGACCAGCAGGTCGCCGGTGGAGGAGCCCATGAAGACCTTGATGCCGGCCGCGCCCGGGAGCCGCTCCAACTCCGGGATGTCGCGGGCGTTCTCGGCCGTGCCGCCCACCCAGAAAGCGTGGTCGCAATGCATGCGGCCGCGGGCGCGCGCGAGCTTGTCGGCAAGCGCCTCGGCGCTGGTCGTCAGCGGGTCGGTGTTGGGCATCTCGAAGACCGCGGTCACGCCGCCCATCACCGCGGCGAGCGAGCCGGTCTGAAGATCCTCCTTGTGCTCGCCGCCGGGCTCGCGGAAATGCACCTGCGTGTCCATCACGCCGGGGAAAATTGTCAGGCCGGCGGCGTCGACGGACTCGCCCGCATCCGCGGCGGAGAGGTCGCCGAGCGCGGCGATGCGGCCGTCGCGCACGCCGATGTCGCGCGCGCCGACGCCATCGTGATTGACCACGGTCCCGCCGCGGAGAATCAGGTCGAGGGTCTGGGGCACGATTCTACGTCCGGTGTTGGAAGGGCGATTTCGAGGTGCTATATGACAAAGTCATACGTGACGTCCACTGAGGGCATAGCGATGCGTGCGAGCAAACCTATAACAGTGACGCTTGGTGAGCTTCAGCGGCGCGTGGATGCGCGCGTCAAATCTGGCGCTTACACCTCGGCAAGCGAAGTGATTCGTGCAGGTCTTCGCGCGCTGGACCGCGAGGACGAAGCCCTAACCGACCTTTGGCGACAGAAGATTCAGGAGTCGCTTGACGATCCTCGTCCCGACGTGCCCATCGAGGAGGCCTTTGAGCGACTCGAGAAGAAGCACGCCGCGCGGATGAAGGCCCGATAGGCGTGTCACGTCCGGTCACCATCCGACCGGCTGCGGAGTCCGACCTGGATGCCATCTATGAGTATATCGCACAGGATAGTCCTGAGACGGCGCGAAGCTTTACGGCGCGAATTCGAGCTTACTGTGAAGGACTTTCGGAATTTCCTGAGCGGGGAACGCGCCGAGATGACCTGGGTCCCGGTGTCCGGGCGATAGGCTTCGAGCGAAGCGTCACGATCACATTCAGGGTGCTGAGCGACCGTGTTCAGATTTTGCGCATTTTTTCTCGCGGACGTGACGTGGAACAGTTGATCAAGAAGAATCGCCTCTAATGCCACTCGCCCAACTCGATGATCGTGCCGTGATCCGCATCGGCGGTGCGGACGCGTCGAACCTGCTGCAGAACGTGGTGACGCTCGGCATGCCGGGCGTGGAGCGGGACGGCATCGGCTACGGCGCGCTGTTGACGCCGCAGGGCAAGGTGCTGTGGGACTTCGTGCTGCACAAGCTCTCCGACGGCTACGCGGCGGACATGCGCGCGGAGGAGGCGGAGGCGTTTGCGAAGCGGCTCACGCTCTACAGGCTGCGGGCGAAGGTGGAGATCGAGCCGGCGCCGGACCTCGCCGTGTTTGCGGCGTGGGATGAGGGCGTCGCGCTTCCCGACGGCGCACGAGCCGATCCGCGTCTTGCGGACCTCGGCTGGCGCTGGGTGGCGGCGCAGGGCTCGGCGGAGACGGATGCCACAAGCGCCGACTGGCATCGCCATCGTATCGCGCTCGCGCTGCCCGAAGGCGGCGTCGATTTCGTGTTCGGCGACGCCTTCCCGTTCGACGCGGCGATGGATTCGCTGCATGGCGTCGCTTTCGACAAGGGCTGCTTCGTCGGGCAGGAGGTGGTGAGCCGCATGCGCCACCGCGGCACGGCGCGGCGGAGGATCGTGGCGCTTCGATCCGAGGCGGCGCTTCCGGAGCCGGGGGCGGACATCGTGGCGGGC
>CAZMJQ010000234.1:0-12719 GCA_964566475.1 uncultured Propylenella sp.
AGTTTTTGAAGGACGAGAACGTGAAGCGGGTGCGCGCGCTCGCCAACATCGCGAAGAAGCGCGGACAGTCGCTGGCGCAGATGGCGATCGCCTGGGTGCTGCGCGACAAGCGCATGACCTCCGCGCTGATCGGCGCGAGCCTGCCGGAGCAGATCACGGAGATCGCGGGCGCGCTCAAGAACACATCGTTCGACGACAAGGAGCTGAAGCAGATCGACCGCTACGCTGAGGAAGGCGGGATCAATCTGTGGACGAAGTCGAGCACGAGCTAGGATCGCGTCGGACTGCGATCTTTTGGACGCTGTCATCCTCGGGCGAGCGAAGCGAGACCCGAGGACTCAGCGGACTTCACCGACAGGCCGTGTCTTGTATCGAGCTCTCCGCTGCTGGATGTGCCACTCTCCAAGGGCTCTCGCAGTAGCTCCTGGGTCCTCGGGTCGAGCTTCGCTCGCCCGAGGATGACGCATCTATGCGGGCCTCACGCGATATGCGGAGCCTCACGCCGGCCGCGCGTAGCGCTCCGCAGCGCGCGCCCTTGCCTTCGCCGCCTCCACCTCGCGATCGCGCGGCGGGCTCGTCGTCTCCAGCGAGCGGATCAGGCGATGGGCGGCGCGGGTGACGTCATCCACCGCGCGGTCGAACGCCGCTTCGTTGGCCTTTGACGGCCGCGTGAAGCCGGAGAGCTTGCGCACGAATTGCAGCGCGGAGGCGCGGATCTCGTCCTCGGTCGCCGGCGGATCGAAATTGAACAGCGTGCGGATGTTGCGGCACATCGCGTTTCTCCTTCGCGGAATGCGGTGAGATTACATAGACATCGTCGGCCACACCGCCAACGGTCGCCAAGAAGCGGCGGCGGCTGACGAACGGAGCGGCGCTTGACCCATCCTCATGCTGAGGAGCGAGCGCCGCAAGGCGCGAGCCTCGAAGCACCATCGGTGGAATGCGGCCTTCCCGCGACCTCCAACGGCACCGCCGTGCTACCGCCCTCGTCCTTCGAGGCTCGCTACGCTCGCACCTCAGGATGAGGGCTCCTTCGAGGCTCCCCCGGATCAAGTCCGGGGTCGCGCCTCAGGTTGAGGGCTTCCTTACTGCTGTGCAGACGCACCGCCTCTTATTACCACCTTCAGCGCCTCCTTGCGGATCATCGCCTGAAGCGCGTCGACCACGCCGTCGATGGGCCGGACGCCCGAGATGAGGAGGTCGGCCCTGAAGGCCGGATCGGCGAGGAGCGCGATGGCGCGGCGGAATGTGTCCGGGCGGTGGTGGTAGACGCCCTTGATGGTGAGCTCGCTGTAATGGACGAGGTGCGTGTCGAGCGGGATCGAGGTGCCGGGCGCGCAGCCGCCGAAGAGGTTGACCAAGCCGCCGGGCCGGACGGACTCGATGGCGTCCGACCAGACGCCCGGCACGCCGGTGGCGTCGATGGCGATCCAGAGCCCCTTGCCGCTTTCGGATTCGCCGCGCACGCGCTCCGCCTGTCCGCCGCCGCGGGCGATCTCGATGGTCTTCGTCGCGCCGAGCGCGCGGCCCACCTCCAGCCGGCCCGGATTCGGGTCGGCCAGCACGGGTCGTTGCCCCATGCTGGCAAGCGCGGCGACGAAGAGAAGCCCGATCGGGCCGCCACCGAAGACAAGCGCCTCCACCGGCCCGAGCGCGGCATATCTGTCGATCTCGCAGGCGTCGATGCCGTGCAGCACGCAGGCGAGCGGCTCGGCCAGCGCGGCGCGCTCGAACGAGAGGCCTTCGGGGATGCAGTGGACGTTGCGCTCCACGAAGCGGCGCGGCACGAGCAGGTATTCCGCGAACGCGCCGTTGAGATAGGCGAGGTCCTCGCAGAGGTTCTCGCGGCCCATGCGGCAGGGCTCGCAGGCGAGGCACGGCGCGGAGTTGGCGACGACCACCGCCTCGCCGATCTCGAACGAGGAGGCGCCCTCCCCTATTGCGGCGACGCGGCCGGCCATCTCGTGCCCGAAGAGCGTCGGCACCTTCAGCATGCGCGGGTGCCCGCCACGCCGGAAAACCTTCACGTCGGTGCCGCAGGTGGTGGCGGCCTCGACCTTGAGGAGGAGCTCCCCCGGTCCCGGCCGCGGGACCGGCACGTCGCGGATCTCGATTGATTCCGGACCGAGGAGCACGGCGCCGCGCATCGTCTCCGGCACAGCATCGAGCGCAGCGCTCATGCGCCCGCTCCGCGCGACGGGGTGAACAGCACCTTCAGCGCCTGACGCTGAACGACGAGCGAGACGCCGCGCGCGAAATCGTCGAGCGGCATGGTGTGCGTGACGAGCGGCGAAGGGTCGAGCGCGCCGGAGACGAGCAGGTCGAAGACGCGCCGCTGCTCGTCGAGCGCGCCGGAATAGGTGGCAACGACGCGGCGCTCCGACTTGAAGACGGCGTTGAGGTCGATGGCTGAGCGTTCCGCGGCCGGCGCATGCGCGAAGAGCACGATCGTGCCGCCGGGGCGGGTGAGCGCGACGCCGGCCGCGAGCGCCTGCTCGCCGCCGACCGTGTCGAAGACGGCGTCCGCGCCGATGCCATCGGAGACGGCGCGGACCGCCTCTCCCGCCGCATCGCCGGGAGCTGCGACCGCCGTCGCGCCGAGCGGGCGGGCCAGCTCCAGCCGCGCCGCGTCGGGGTCGACCATCACGACTTGGACTTCCGGCAGCGCAGCGCGCAGCACGAGGAGGTGCAGCAGCCCCATGCTGCCGGCGCCGAGCACCGCGGCGCTCCCTTCCGTCAGGCCGGAGCGGTCGATGCCGCGCAGCACGCACGCGGCCGGCTCCATGAAGACGGCCTTCTCGTCGGAGAGGTGATCGGGCACGCGGCGCGCGGCGTGCGAGACGGCGCGCTGCCGAACCAGGACGTGATCGGCGAAGCCGCCGGGCTCCATCAGGTTCTCCTTGAAGACGGGGCACATGGTCTCCGCGCCGCGCCGGCAGAAGGCGCATGCGCCGCAGGCGACGTGGTGCGGGACGACGACGCGGTCGCCGACTTCGAACTGCGTCACGCCGGCGCCGAGCGCGGCGACGCTCCCCACCAGCTCGTGGCCGAGCACGCTCCCCGCCGGAGCGGTCCCGGTCCTGAGCTTGAAGAGGTCCGTGCCGCAGAAGCCCGCGACGCGCAGCCGGAGCAGCATCTCGCCGGCGCCCGGTGCCGGGACAGGCCGCGACTCCAGGGCCGTCTGCTCGCCGCCCCGGCAAGCGATGACGTTGTGAACAGGCACCGAATGCCCCTCATCACGCGGCATCAACGTGTCGTTCCCGCAGGCGCAGAAGAAGCGAACGCCCGACGTCCGCCTTCTAGCAGACATCGGGCGATCGCAATCCCTTTCTGCAGGCTGAAGACGCCCTCAGGCCTTCAGCGGCACGCGCGGCACGGAGCCTCCGCCGCCCTTCGGCGGGCCGCCCTCGCCGGAGGGGCCGCTCTTCGGCTTGCGGCCGAATGAGGGGCGCGGACGCGCGGTCCTGGGGCGCTCCTTGCGGGTAGCGTTCTCGTCGGGGATCGACTCGAGCTTGAGCACCGTACCGCCTTCCGGTTTCTCCTCCACCGTGACCTTCACGATGCCGCCCTTCTGCAGCTTGCCGAAGAGCACCTCGTCGGCGAGCGGCCGCTTGATCTCCTCCTGGATGATCCGGCCGAGGGGACGCGCGCCCATGCGCTCGTCATAGCCGCGCTCGGCAAGCCAGGCGGTCGCCCTCTCGTCGAGCTCGAAGGTCACGCCGCGGTCGGCGAGCTGCGCCTCAAGCTGCAGCACGAACTTCTGCACCACGCGGTGCACCACCTCGGGCGGCAGGGAATCGAACGCGATGACCGCGTCGAGGCGGTTGCGAAACTCCGGCGTGAAGAGCCGGTTGATCGCCTCCTCGTCGTCGCCGGTGCGGCGCGAATGCCCGAAGCCGATGGCCGCCTTCGCCATCTCCGCGGCACCCGCATTCGTTGTCATGATGAGGATGACGTTGCGGAAATCGACCTGCTTGCCGTTGTGGTCGGTGAGCTTGCCGTGATCCATGACCTGCAACAGGATGTTGAACAGGTCCGGATGCGCCTTCTCGATCTCGTCCAGCAGGAGCACGCAGTGCGGGGTCTGATCGACGCCGTCGGTCAGGAGGCCGCCCTGGTCGAAGCCGACATAGCCCGGCGGCGCGCCGATGAGCCGCGAGACGGTGTGGCGCTCCATGTATTCCGACATGTCGAAGCGCAGGAGCCGCACGCCCATGAGCTCGGCCAGCTGCTTGGCGACCTCGGTCTTGCCGACGCCCGTCGGGCCGGAGAAGAGATAGCTGCCGATCGGCTTCTCCGGCTCGCGCAGGCCGGCGCGGGCGAGCTTGATCGCCGAAGCGAGCGCTTCGATCGCCTTATCCTGCCCGTACACCACACGCTTCAGGTTGGTGTCGAGATGGTGCAGCACCTCCGCGTCGTCCTTGGAGACGGATTTCGGCGGGATGCGCGCCATCGTGGCGATGGTCGCCTCCACGTCCTTCACGCCGATGACCTTCTTGCGGCGTCCCACCGGGAGAAGCTTCTGCGATGCGCCCGACTCGTCGATCACGTCGATCGCCTTGTCCGGCAGCTTGCGGTCGTTGATGTAGCGGGCCGACAGCTCCACCGCCGTCTTGATGGCGTCGTTGGTATAGCGGACCTTGTGGTGGTCCTCGAAATAGGGCTTGAGGCCGCGCAGTATCTCGACGGCGTCGGGCAGCGACGGCTCGTTCACGTCGATCTTCTGGAAACGGCGCACCAGCGCGCGGTCCTTCTCGAAGAACTGCCGGTACTCCTTGTAGGTGGTGGAGCCGATGCAGCGCAGCGTGCCGGAGGCGAGCGCGGGCTTGAGGAGGTTGGAGGCGTCCATCGCGCCGCCGGACGTCGCGCCGGCGCCGATCACCGTATGAATCTCGTCGATGAACATGATGGCGTTCTCGTGCGCCTCGAGTTCCTTGATGACCTGCTTCAGTCGCTCCTCGAAGTCGCCGCGGTAGCGGGTGCCGGCGAGCAGCGCGCCCATGTCGAGCGTGAAGATGGTGGCGCCCTCGAGCACTTCCGGAACGTCGCCCTCGACGATCTTCTTGGCGAGCCCTTCGGCGATGGCGGTCTTTCCGACGCCCGGATCGCCGACATAGAGCGGATTGTTCTTGGAGCGGCGGCAGAGCACCTGGATGGTGCGGCGCAGCTCCAGCTCGCGGCCGATCAGCGGATCGATCTTGCCGGCGCGCGCCTTGGCGTTGAGGTTGATGCACCACGCGTCCAGCGCGCTCTCCTTGCCGCTGCCGCCCTCCTCCGCCTCGTCGGCGTCGCGGGAGCCCTCCTCGCGCACGCCGCGCACCGGGCGGATCTCTTCCGCCCCCGGCCGCTTGGCGATGCCGTGCGAGATGTAGTTCACCGCATCATAGCGCGTCATGTCCTGCTCCTGCAGGAAATACGCGGCATGGGTCTCGCGCTCGGCGAAGATGGCGACGAGAACGTTGGCGCCGGTCACTTCCTCGCGACCGGAGGACTGCACGTGGATGACGGCGCGCTGGATGACGCGCTGGAACCCGGCGGTCGGTTTCGCCTCCTCGCCGTCGAGGCTGACGAGGTTGGCGAGCTCGGCGTCGATATACTCGTTCAGGTCGGCGCGCAGCTTGTCGAGATCGACGTTGCAGGCACGCATGACCGCCGCGGCATCCTTGTCGTCGGCGAGCGCAAGGAGCAGGTGCTCCAGCGTCGCGAACTCCTGATCGCGCTCGTTGGCGAGGCTGAGCGCCTTGTGGAGGGCCATTTCCAGGGAACGGGAGAACGTCGGCACGTGTGACCTCTCATTCTTGTCCGGCGGGCGCTACGGCGCGGCCGCCTTGCTTGCTGCTGCGCCCCGAAGCGGCGCCGGCCGTCGCCGACAGGCTCCCTGCGTTGCGCGCGGGACGGCAATGTCCGTCCCGCAACTCAAAGGCTTCCCTCCCCCCGATCATGTCTTTTCCATCACGCATTGGAGCGGATGCTGGTGTTTGCGTGCGAAGTCCATAACCTGCGTTACTTTGGTCTCGGCGACCTCATATGTGAAGACCCCACATTCGCCGACACCGTGATTGTGAACGTGGAGCATGATGCGCGTGGCGTCGTCCTGCGTCTTGCCGAAGAAACGCATTATAACATGCACCACGAATTCCATGGGCGTGTAGTCGTCGTTGAGGAGCAGCACGCGGTAGAGGTTCGGCCGCTTGGTCTTGGGCCGGACCTTCGTCACCACGGCCGTGCCGGAGCCGGGACGCCCGCCGTTGCCTTTTCTTGTGTCCTTCGCCATGCGCGTTCCGGAATCTCCAACGAGCTGCCATAATTTAGGCGCTTCGAGTGTCATTGTCAGGGGGCCCGCGCGCGGCGTCCGGTCGCCGAGGGGGAGACGAGGCCCAGAAAAGCGAAACGCCCGGTCGACGACCGGGCGCTCCCACGAAGGATCGATGCTGAACCGACTACTTCTTCGCGGTCGGAACGAGGCCCTCGAACGGCTTGGCCGCGTCCTTGACGAGGCCGAGGTAGAGCTCGCCCATCCGGGCGGCCTGCCCGACAGCGTTCTCGTAGGAAGCGCGGACGAAATCCGTCTGCGCCTCGACCGCGACGTCGATGGACCGGGCGGAAATCAGCTTCTCCAGGTGCGCCGCTCCCGCCTCGAACGACTTCTTCGAATAGTCGGCGGTCTCGTCGGCCAGCGTCTGCCAGCCGCGCGACAGGGCGCCGAAGCTCTCGAGTGCGCGATTCATGTTCTCCTGCCCAGCTTTCTGGACATCCTCAAAGCCATTGGTCATGTCGAAAGTTCCTCTGCCGTGTATGCGGATCGCTCCCGCCCCCGGCGGGCCCCGTATGCCGACATATATGCAGTGCAACATGGCGCTGCAAGAGTTTTTTTGCATTGCAACATAGACCAGGAAAGACGCTTAGTCGCCAATATTTTACCGAATCGTAACCCAGAGATTTTTAGGTTGGGGAAACCATCGTTCTCGGGGGGCGCTCGCTTTGACGTGAGCCCCGAGCCTGCTGTAAGAGGTCTCTCGTGAAGCGTTCTGCGTTGCGTACCCGTCCTCTCCTTTTCCTTCCCGTCCTCCTGGCTCTCCTGTCGCTTGCCTTTGCGGCCGCGCCTGCGGCTGCCAACGAGCGATACGCGGCGATCGTCTACGACGCCAACACCGGCAAGACGCTTTTCGCCCGCAACGCGGACGCCAGGCGCTATCCGGCGTCGCTGACCAAGATCATGACGCTCTACATCGTGTTCGAGGAACTGGAGGCGAAGCGCCTGAGCCTCGGCACGTCGATGCGCGTGTCGGCCAACGCGGCGCGCCAGGCGCCCTCCAAGCTCGGCCTGAAGGCCGGCTCGACGATCAAGGTGGAGGACGCGATCCAGGCCCTCACCACCAAGTCGGCAAACGACGCGGCGGTAGTCATCGCCGAGCATATTAGCGGCAGCGTCCCGCGCTTCGCCGAGCGCATGACCCGCACGGCCCGGGCGCTCGGGATGGCCGGCACGACCTTCCGCAACCCGCACGGGCTGCCGGATTCCAGCCAGATCACCACGGCGCGCGACATGGTCGTTCTCGCCCGCGCCGTCCAGGACCGCTTCCCCCAGTACTACAAGTACTTCTCGGTCCGGAGCTTCACCTTCCGCGGCGCGCGCTACGGCAACCACAACAGGCTGCTCGGCGCGGTGCGCGGCGTCGACGGGATCAAGACGGGATACACCCGCGCCTCCGGCTTCAACCTCGTCACCAACGTCCGCCGCGACGGCCGGCGCATCATCGCGGTCGTGATGGGCGGCAGGACCGGCGCCAGCCGCAACGCCCACATGCGCGAGCTGATCGCGGAATACCTGCCCAAGGCATCGCAGAACGGCACGCTCCCGCCGCTTATCGTGGCGACCGGTGACGCGGCCTACGTGGCCGACGCCCGCGTGCCCCGGGCACGCCCGGTCGACGCGGAGGAGGCCGCCGTCCTGCTCGGATACGCCGCGGCGGGTCCCTCGCACGACGTGATCTCCGCGGCAATGGCCGAAGCGGGACGGACCGGCGAGCTGGCGCAGGGCGATTTCAACGATGCTAGCGACGAAGCCCTGGACCCGATCGGCGCGCGCATCAGGACCGCCAGCGCCGTGGCGGAACTTGCGCCTCCGACGCGCTACGAGGAATCGGATCCCCTCGCCCGGCTGACCGAGCTCGCCCGCATCCGCGCCGGAGAGCAGGACCTCGTGGCGGTAGGCCCGTCCCAGGGCGATGCGGCGTCCTCCGCCTCCGGCTCCGTATGGCACGTGCAGATCGGCGCTGTGCCGACCGAAGAGGCCGCGCAGGCGCTCATCGAGAGGGCGCGCGACAGCATGGGTCAGGCGCTTGCCTCCCACTATCCGCTGACCCAGGAGATCGAGCATCGCGGCGAGACGCTTTACCGGGCGCGGTTCGCGGGCTTCGCCGGCAAGGAGGAGGCGCGCGCCACCTGCGATCAGCTCAAGAGCAAGTCCTTCGCCTGCCTGGCCATGCCGAACTGAGCCTAGCGATGCTCACCCAGAATCCGGTCCTTGGCCTCGTTGATCTTGGCGGCGAGCGCGGCCGAGCCGCCTCGGTCGGGATGCACCTGCTTTATAAGCCGCCGATGGGCGTCGCGAACCTCCGCGAGGCCAGCGCCCGGCTCAAGCCCCAGGATCTGATAGGCTTCTTTCGTGCTCATTCCGCCAGAGCGCGCCGGCGGGCTCTCCCGTTCCGCCTCGTCAGCGTCAGCGTCGTCACGCCATCCGGGATAGCGGCGGTCGAGGTAACCTTCCAGGAGACGTAGCGACTCCGCGTCGTCGCGGATGTCCTCGCCGACCTGCATCAGATCGTCGAAGGAGAGCTCCGACAGGCGCCGCCCCTCGTGCCGCCCGGCGAGCACGCGTCCGTCCATCTCGCCGCTGTCGTGGTCGAGCGTCATCTCCAGCCCCGCCGACCTGACGCTCGAGCTCTGTCCGGTGCTTCCGCCGCTGCGGCGCAACGCCGCCTGGCGCCTCAGCAGCATCAGGCCGGCGAAGGCGACCGGCACAGCGATGACGAATTGCCGCATGAAGAGAAGCCCCACGCCGGCCAGGAGCAATGCCACCCCGCCCGCCGTCTTGAGCTGCTCGGCCAGCCGCGAGGCGGGTGTCCTGAGGAAATGCCAGATGGCGAGCCCCGCGGCCAGCGCCGCGACCAGCAGGAGGAAGGCAGTGCTCATCGCTTCATCTGCGGGATGAGAAGTTGCGCCCCGCGGCTCTTCTCAAGGGCTTTCATGCCGCCCGCTGCATAGGTCGCAACCGCATTGAGGAGCGTGCGGAGCTGGTCGGCCGCGCTGGCATTGAAGGGAACGTAGGCGCCCCCGGTCAGCCGTGCGATCTCGCGGAACGTCCGCTCCGCCATTTGGTCCCTGCCCTCATGGAACATGAAGGCGCGCACGCCGAGGAGACCGATCTCGCCCGCCCGCGCGCAGTGCGTGTCGGGATTCTCCTCCATCGAATCGCCGACATCGGCGAGCGCCGCCACCGGCCGCTTCTCGGCCTCGCGCCGCACATGCGCCAGCACCTTGCGGATCTGCGTGTGGCCGCCGCGGCAGTCGATTTTCACCATCAGATCGCGCAGCGCCCGAGCGTTCGCCACCCAGGACGAGGCGCGGCTCTCGCCGATGCCGCGGAAATAGACGAGCTGCACGTTCAGGCCGCCGACCGCCGCGGCGGCGTTGAACATCTCCGCCTGCAGCTCGCAGGCCATGTCCCAGGTCGGCTGCCGACTCATGGTGGCGTCGAGCGCGAAGATGAGCCGGCCGCGCGCCTGCGACGCCGGGGCGATCGTCCTGGCCTCGGCCAGGAAGGCGTCGATGTCGGAGCGCGGCGAAGCCTGCGGCTCGCTGGGGCCGCTTCGCGGCGTGATGTCGCGTTTCTTTGCCATCCGCTGGAGAATGTGGCGCGAGGGGCCTCCGGCGCAAGGTCTGGCGGCGGAGCTCGGGGTAGGAGGCCAGCCGTCGTAGCCCGGATGCAGGGCGAAGCCCCGCAATCCGGGAACGCCGCTCCTGCTGGCTCCGTACCGTGCAGCCGCCCCCTCCACCGCCTTCGGCGGTCCCCCTCCCCCGCTTCGCGGGGGAGGAACGAATGCCGCCACCGTCTCGCTACAGAAGCCCCAGATCGGCGAGGTCGCGTCCAGCGGGCGTAGCCCGGATGGAGGGGCGAAGCCCCGCAATCGGGAAGCGGCTCCCGCATTGCGCTTCGCTCCATGCGGGCTACAGGGTTGAGCCTCGCCTGGCCGGCCCTGCTTTCGTTAAAGAAGCCCGAGGTCGGCCAGGTCGCGACGGAGCTCCGGCGGGAGGTCGCGCATGCCGGCGCGCGCCGCGCCGAGATCGCGGGGGGCGTCGTCGGGCTTGAGGTAGCGCCAGCCCTGGAAGGCGCGGCGCGGCTGCCATTCGGTCGCCACCGTCTCCGGGTCGAGCACCAGATGACAGCGCCGGATGCCGTCCGTATCGGTGAACGGCCGGACCTCGAGGATGCGCTGCCGTACCTGCACGTTGCCGCGGATGACCCAGTAGAGCGAGCCGCCATCGACGATCTCTGCGGCCCGCTGTGGGACCATGCGCGTGGTGTGCCGGTGCTCGGCCTTGCGGCCGGCGCGGCGGGCCTCCTTGAGGCGGCGGTCGATCCACGCCTCCAGGTCCTCGATGGATTCGGCGCCGACGCAGAGTTTCAGGAGATGGAGCGGCATGGGACTGAGTTAGACCGTGTCGGCGGGCGCGACAATCGCGGGCGGGAGACGATCCCGTCAATTCACAGGTTCGCTCGGAGCCTCCGCCGCGGGCTCGATAAGCACCGCCAATGCGCCCTGCTCCACCTGCCGGCCGACTGCGATGCGCACCGCCCCGACCGTACCCGTGACAGGCGCGACCACCGCATGCTCCATCTTCATCGCCTCGACCGTGAAGAGCGGATCGCCGGCGGCCACCTGTGCACCGGGCGCGACGGACACCTCCGTGACGCGGCCGTGGAGGGGCGCCCTCACTTCCCCGCCCGATGACGCGGCCTCCGCCTGCCGCGCCAGCGGGTCGGGGAACGCCACGGTGAGCTGCCGCCCGCCGAAAAGCACGAAGGCCTCCCGCTCCCCCCACACGATCTCGGCGCTGGGCGTGCCGCGTGCCGGCTCCCCGCCTATGGAGACGAGCTGCGGCCCCTCCTTCGACCAGGCAAGCTCGGCCGACGTCCGTTCGCCGTCGATCTCCACGGACAGCCGCGATGTCTCGGCGAGCCCGCCGAGCCGGAAGGCGTCGCGCCGCGCCCACGGGCCAGCCGCGGCATTCGTCTTGCCGGCGGAAGGATTGCCGGCGGAGGTCCGCGCCGTCCATTCCTCGATCGCGCGCGTCGCAAGAGCCCGCGCAAGCGACGAGCCGGCCAGGCGGCCGAGCTCGCGGTCGGCGAAGTCTGTGGTGACGCCGCCAGCAAGGAACTCGGGGTGCGACGCGACGGACATGAGGAACGCCAGATTGGTCTTCGGCCCGGCGATGCGCACGCGCATGAGCGCGGAGGCGAGCCGCTTCAGCGCTTCGCGGCGATCGGCGCCGGAAGCGATCACCTTGGCCAGCATCGCATCGTAGAACGGGCTGACGACCGAGCCGGGCTCGACGCCGGCATCGACGCGGACGCCGGGGCCTTCCGGGAACGACGCGGCCCAAACGCGGCCGGTCGACGGGCGGAAACCGGCGGCCGGATCCTCGGCGTAGAGGCGGACCTCGATGGCATGACCGGAAAGCGCGATGTCCCTCTGCTTCAACGGCAGCGGCTCGCCCGCGGCGACGCGCAGCTGCCATTCGACGAGGTCGAGCCCGGTGATCGCCTCCGTCACCGGATGCTCCACCTGCAGGCGCGTGTTCATCTCGATGAAGAAAGTGGAATCGGCCGCAAGCGCGGTCGAGGAGTCGGCGATGAACTCCACCGTGCCGGCGCCCCGATAACCGACCGCCATTGCCGCCTTCACGGCGGCCTCGCCGAGCCTGCGCCGCAGCGCCTCGGGCAGGCCAGGCGCGGGCGCCTCCTCGATCACCTTCTGGTGCCGCCGCTGCAGCGAGCAGTCACGCTCGAAGAGATGCACCGTGTTGCCGTGCGCGTCGGCGACGACCTGCACCTCGATGTGGCGCGGCGCCCTGACGTAGCGCTCCAGGAGCACGCGGTCGTCGCCGAACGCGGCGAGCGCCTCGCGCCGCGCGGAGGCGAGCCCCGCCTCGAAGTCGAGGGCGCGGTCGACGCGCCGCATGCCGCGCCCGCCGCCGCCGGCCACCGCCTTGATCATCACCGGGTAGCCGATCTCGTAGGCCTTCTGGCGCAGGAAGTCGGCCTCCTGCCGCTCGCCGCCATAGCCGGGCACCACCGGAACGCCGGCAAGCTGCATGAGCGTCTTGGCGTCGGCCTTGGAGCCCATCGTGCGGATGGCGGCGGGCGGCGGGCCGACGAAGACGATCCCCGCATCCGCGCAGGCCTCAGCGAACTCGGCGTTCTCCGAAAGGAAGCCGTAGCCGGGATGAATCGCCTCCGCGCCGCTCTTCTGCGCCGCGGCGACCATGTCGTCGATCGAGAGGTAGCTCCCGACCGCGATCCATTCGTCGGCTTCCCTCCAGTGCGGCCACGAGCGGTCCGCCTCCGTCACCACCGCGACGGTGCGCACGCCCATGCGCCGCGCGGTGCGCACGATGCGGCGCGCGATCTCGCCGCGATTGGCGATGAGGAGCGA
>CAZMJQ010000235.1:0-2677 GCA_964566475.1 uncultured Propylenella sp.
CTCGCGGCCGAACGCGGCTGCGCGCGCAGGCGGTCAAGGGCGGCAAAGCCGCCGCGCAGCGGTCCCCTTGACCGCCGAGCACGCTGCCGCACCCTCACCGCGTCAATCAATGGCTTGACTCTCAACACGGTAGATGGAGCGGCGAAGCCGCGCAATCCGGGATCAGCAGTGCCGGCCGCGATGCAGCCCCGCATTGCGCGCAGCCTGTCCTCGGGCCGGCCGAAGGCCGGACCCGGGGGCTCCATGCGGGCTACGGGCGATGCAGCCGCGGCCTTTGCCTCAGCATCTCCTTCGAGGCGAGCAGCGCGCCGCCGGTGACGAGGAGGGCGGCGAGGGCGATCTTCAGCGTGAAGTTGCCGAACCCTGCGAGGATGAGGATCAGCGTGGAGAGAAGCGGAGCGACATAGCTGGCGGCGCCGAGGAGCTGGATATCGCCGCGCTTCACGCCGTGGTCCCACACGTAGAACGCCGCGCCGACCGGCATGAGGCCGAGACCAAGCACGGCGAGCCACTGGCCGCCGGTCTCGGGCCAGACTGTCGTCTCGAAGAGGGTGTGGGCGAGCGCCGATAGCAAAGCGGCGGCGGCGCAATAGCCGGCGACGATGGCGGTTGGCACGTGACGGAAGCGGCGCGAGGCTAGCGAATAGGTCGACCAAGTCAGCGCGCAACCGAGCGCGGCGAGATAGCCGATCGTGTAGCGGGCGTCGAAGGCGACGCCGCTCGCCCTGGTCACGATCAGCGCCGTGCCGGCCAGTCCGAGCATCGCGCCTGCGACGTGGAACCATCGCAGACGCTCGCCCGGAAGCAGGGCGGAGAGCACGACGATGAGGAGCGGCCAGAGATAGGCGATGAGGCCCGCCTCGACCGGCGGGGCGTTCCTGAGCGCGGTGAAGTAGAGCGCGTGGTAGCCGAAAAGGCCGGCGACGCCGAGCGCCCAGACCAGCCAGGGCTGCGCGAGGTCGCGCCAGCGGCGGCCGGCGGCGATCCACGCGAGGCCGACGGCCGTGCCGACGGCGAAGCTCATGGCGGCGAGTTGGAACGGCGGAACCGAGCCGCTGGCGGCGGTGAAGAGCGCCAGCAGCGACCACATGAGGATGGCGGCGAAGCCGATCGCGGTCGCGGGCCATGACGCCGTTCGCGCCTGTTCGATCCGTGCCGCCTCCACGCCGATTGCCTCCACCCCGTTCACGCGGCCTTCTCCGCCGGAGAGCGGCCGCTGTCCAGAGGCTACTCCTCGACGCGACAGAGCGCCGTCCCGCGATAGTCGGCGATGGAGCGGTTCACCTCAGCGCCGTAGAGGAAGATGAGCGCCTGGATGAAGAGGAAGAACATCAGTACGACGATGCCGGCGAGGCCGGCATAGGTGGCCGAGTAGTTGGCGATCTCGCTGATGTAGAGGCCGAACCCTTTGGCGGCGAGCCACCAGGTGGCAAGCGTGAGGAGCACGCCGCCTATGACGCTGGCGACCCTCCGCCGGCGCGCGGGGAGGAACAGGTGCAAGGCGAACAGCATGGCGGCCGCCGTTCCGACCAGCAGGGCCTCGCGGCCCGTCTCGAGGAAGCGCAGCTCGAGCTCCGTCTCCGGGAAGAAGCGGTGGAGCATGTCGAGCCAGACCGGAATCACGACCCCCAACGTCGCGATGATCAGCAGGAACGCCATTCCCACGAACACGAAGAACAGGCTCGAGAGGTAGCGGCGCAGGACGTGTCGATCCTCGACGCATCCGTAGGCGCGGTTCAGCCCGTCGCGGATCGCCTCCACGGCGCCGGTGATCGAAACGAGGGTCACCAGAATTCCGAACGTCAGCGGGCGGGCCCGTTCGGTCACCACGAGGATCCGTTCCAGCTCCGGCTCCAGCGTCTGGATGACGTGTGCGGGCAGCAGCCCAAGCGCCTCGCCCCTGATGTAGGCCGCGAGGTCGGCGCCGCCCATGATGGCGCCGAGCGCCACTACGAAGATGGCGAAGGGAAAGAGCGCGAAGACCAGCGAAAACGCGATGGCGCTCGCCACCATCACGCCGTCGTGGCGGAAGAGACCGTCCGTCGCGTCGTGCAGCACGGCCCACACCGGCCGCAGCCGGCGGAGCGGATTCTTCCGCTCCTGCCGCGTCGTGTCGTCGCCGGCATCCGCCGGCCTGAACTCGATATCCGCCAAGGCTTCGATCCGATCCGGTCAAACCAGGTACCTATAGCGGGACGCGCTGCATGCAAGGCGTTTCAGGCCGGCACGGGGCCCTGCGAATCAGCCGTTCGCCATATATTGCCCGCCATTAATGGAAAGCACCGCCCCGGTCATGTAGGCGGAGGCGTCGGAGGCGAGGTAGACGACCAGCGCGCCGATCTCGTCCGATTTGCCGAGCCGGCCAACGGGAATCTGGGCGATGATGCCCTCCAGAACCTTCTCCGGCACGGCGGCGACCATATCGGTGTCGACATAGCCGGGGCAGACCGCGTTCACGGTGATGCCCTTGCGGGCGTTCTCCAGGGCCAGCGCCTTGGTGAAGCCGATCATGCCGGCCTTGGCGGTGGAATAGTTGACCTGGCCCATCTGGCCCTTCTGGCCGTTGATGGAGGCGATGTTGACGATGCGGCCGAAATTGCGCTCGCGCATGCCCTCGATCACCGGGCGCGTCATGGTGAACATGGAATCGAGGTTGGTGCGCAGCACGTCCAACCAG
>CAZMJQ010000236.1:0-17545 GCA_964566475.1 uncultured Propylenella sp.
GAGAGAAAAGTCGCGCCGCGAGCTCGCGCAGGTCGGGAGGCGTGCGCCAGGCGAGCTCCAGCCGCCAGCCGCGCTCGGCGCGCGCGATGGCCCAGTAATCGGCCGCGATTTCCGCAGGGCGAAGCGCAATAGCGGCGAAGCCATACCAGCCCGCATGAAAAGGGTGCAGCTCGACGCGGGAGGATTTCGACGCGGGTTGTCCGGAGATCGGGTCGGTCACCGGCGCGACGAGCGTCCCGACACGGGCCAACGAGGCGAATTGATCGGTCCAATGCATGGGCACGAAGAGGGAGCCTTCTCGCTGCTCGTCGGTGACGCGGGCACGCACCACGATTCGGCCGCCCGCGCTCCTGACCTCCACGAGGCTTGCCGGCGCCACGCCGAGGCGCTCCGCGTCGGCGGGATGGATTTCCGCGAAAGGCTCCGCCGTGTGGGCGGAGAGGCGCGGCGAGCGTCCCGTGCGCGTCAGCGTGTGCCAGTGATCGCGGACGCGGCCGGTGTTGAGCGTAAGGCGGGCGGTAGCGTCGGCGCGGCGCACCGGCGTGGGCACGAAGCGCGCTTTGCCGTCCGGCGTAAAGAACCGCCCGTCCGCGAAGAAGCGTCGCTCGCGCCGTATCTCACCGGCGGCAAGGGGCCATTGCACGGGCTGAAGCGCGTCGTAGGCGGCGAGGTCGAGATCGGCGAGGCCGCCGATGTCGAAATCCCGCACGCCACCGTTGGCGAGCGCCGAGAGCTGCGCGTGCTCCGCGAAGATGTCGCGCTCGCTTCGGTAGGGGAAGGCGTCGCCGAACCCTATACGCCGTGCGACCTCCGTCATCTGCCACCAGTCGGGGCGCGCCCCTCCCGGCGCGGCGAGAAAAGCGCGCTGGCGCGAGATGCGTCGCTCCGAGTTCGTCACCGTTCCCGACTTTTCGCCCCAGGCCGCCGAAGGGAGCAGCACGTCGGCCAAGCGCGCAGTGTCGGTGTCGGCTATGACGTCGGAGACGACCACGAACGGGCATTTGACGAGCGCCGCCTGCACATGGTCGGCGTCCGGCAGGCTGTCGGCCGGGTTGGTGGCCATGATCCACAGCGCCTTGATGCGCCCGTCGTTGACTGCGTCGAAGAGCTCCACGGCCTTCAGACCGGGACGCTCCGCCAAGCGGCGCGTGCGCCAGAACTGCGCAACAAGCGCGCGGTGATCGGCATCGTCGATGTCGAGATGCGCCGCGAGCTGATTGGCGAGCCCGCCGACCTCGCGTCCACCCATTGCGTTCGGCTGGCCGGTAAGCGAGAACGGCCCCATCCCGGGCCGGCCGATGCGCCCGGTGACGAGGTGACAATTGATGATGGCGTTCACCGTGTCGGTGCCCGAAGCCGACTGGTTCACGCCCTGCGAATAGAGGGTGAGCGTTCGCTCGGCGCCAACGACTAGCGAGAGGAAGCGCGCCACGTCGGCTGGCTCGAGCCCGGTCGCCGCGGCGACCGTGGCGAGGGCGCCATCGCCGGCCGCGGAGAGCGCCATCGCAAGGCCGCTCGTGTGCCGCGCGACGAATGTCCGATCTGCAGCGCTGCTCCTGGCGAGATGCGCGAACAGCGCATTGAAGAGCGCCAGGTCGGCGTCGGGCGCGACAGCGAGGTGCAGGTCGGCCTGCGCTGCCGTCGCGGTGCGGCGCGGATCGATGACGACGATCTTCGTGCCCCGCCCTTCCCGTGCGGCCAGTAGGCGCTGGAAGAGAACCGGGTGGCACCACGCCATGTTCGAGCCGACCAGCACCGCGAGATCGGTCTCGTCCAGGTCGGCATAGACGCCGGGTACGGTATCTGTGCCGAAGGCGCGCTTGTGCCCGGCAACCGACGAGGCCATGCAGAGCCGGGAATTGGTGTCGATATTGGCCGAGCCGATGAACCCCTTCATCAGCTTGTTGGCGACATAATAGTCCTCCGTCAGGCACTGGCCCGAGACATAGAAGGCCACGGCGTCCGGCCCGTGTTCGCGAATGGCGGCGCCGAAACGGGCGGCGACGCGATCGAGCGCCGTATCCCAGCTCGTCACTGCCCCGTCGACGATCGGATGAAGGAGCCGTCCATCGTATGACAGCGTCTCGCCCAGCGCGCTGCCCTTCGAGCACAGCCGCCCGAAATTGGAGGGATGCTCCGGGTCGCCTTTGATCTCGACGGAACCGTTGGCCGCGGGCGTCGCAAGAATGCCGCAGCCGACTCCGCAATAGGGACAGGTGGTGCGAACGGTGACCGCGGCATTGGTGCCACCGGATTGACCTCTGGCGGCCTCTCCATAACCCTCATGCTGAGGTGCGAGCACCGCAGGTGCGAGCCTCGAAGCCCCATCGGCAGAGCGCCGTCCATCGACGCTCGCACGCTGCACGGCCGTGCCACCGCCCTCGTCCTTCGAGGCTCGCTCTGCTCGCACCTCAGGATGAGGGCTTCCATCCAGGCTCTCTTCGGGAGGAAGGTCGAAGCGCATATCCGACCGATCGTCCAATGCCTCCTCCGTCCTGGTCACGCGGCGCAGGCGCCGAGTGCGTCGCGCGCGATCAGCAGCCGTCCCTCCGCGACCTGCACCGGGATGGTCTTCACCGAACCCTCATCTGCGCCCATCGCCTCGCCTGTCTCCAGCGAGATGACCCAGTTGTGCAGCGGGCAGGTGACCGACGCTCCATGCACGATGCCCTGGCTGAGCGGGCCGCCTCTGTGGGGGCAATGGTCCTCGAGCGCGAACACGTCGTCGCCCAGTGTGCGGAACACCGCGATCCTGCCCGCCGGAGCGTTGACGCAACGTGCGCCCTGCCGCGGGATATCAGTGAGCGCTCCAATGTCGATCCAATGCATCGCGCGCACCGATTACTCGGCCGCTTCGGCGAAGCCGATTTCGGCAAGCGGCCGGAACTCGTGCTTGTCCTTGCCCGCCGCGCGCTCCGACCAGGGGTCGACCTGGGCGAAGTGCTGGCTGAAGGCGAAGCGGTCGAAATAGCCGCGGCGCTTCTCGCCGTCCTCGACGATCTGGCGGCGGATCTCGTCGAGGCCGATACGCCTCGCCCATTTGTATATGCGCTCCAGGTAGTGGCCCTGCTCGCGGTACATCTGGACGAGCGCCACGACGTGCTCCAGCGCCTCGTCCTCGGTCTTCACCAGCCCGAGCACCTCCGTGCCCTTGATGTCGAGGCCCGCGGCCCCCGCGAAGTGGATCTCGTAGCCGGAATCGACGCACACCACGCCGACATCCTTGCAGGTCGCCTCCGCGCAGTTCCGCGGGCAGCCGGAGACGGCCATCTTCACCTTCGCCGGCGTCCACGAGCCCCACATGAACTTCTCGATCCGCACGCCGAGGCCGGTGGAATCCTGCGTGCCGAAGCGGCACCAGTCCGTCCCGACGCAAGTCTTCACGGTGCGCACGCCCTTGGCGTAGGCGTGGCCGGAGACAAACCCCGCCTTGCCGAGGTCGGCCCAGACTGCGGGGAGGTCCTCCTTGCGGATGCCGAGCATGTCGATGCGCTGACCGCCGGTGACCTTCACCGTCGGGATGTCGAACTTGTCCACCACGTCGGCAATGGCGCGCAGCTCCTTAGCGCTCGTGACTCCGCCCCACATGCGCGGCACGACCGAATAGGTGCCGTCCTTCTGGATGTTGGCGTGGACGCGCTCGTTGACGAAGCGCGACTGGTAATCGTCCGCGTAGACGTCCGGCCAGTCGCAGACGAGGTAGTAGTTGAGCGCCGGGCGACACTTGGCGCAGCCGGCGGACGAGCGCCACTCCAGCTCCTGCATCACCCCGTAGACATCGGACAGCTGCTTCGCCTTGATCAGGCGGCGCACTTCGTCGTGGCCGAGATGGGTGCAGCCGCACATCGGCTGCACCGCGGCGGGCCTGTAGGCGTCGCCGAGCGTCAGCTGCAGGAGCTGCTCCACCAGCCCCGTGCACGTGCCGCAGGAGGCGGAGGCTTTCGTGTGGGCGCGCACGTCGTCGACCGACGTCAGGCCTTTCGCGGTGATGGCGCCGGTGATCCTCTCCTTGCACACGCCGTTGCAGCCGCAGATCTCTGCGTCACCCGGCAAGGCTGCAACGGCCGCCGTAGGGTCGAGGGGGGCTCCTCCCTGATAGGCCTGACCGAAGATGAGCGTGTCGCGCATCTGCGACACATCCTGCCCGCGTTTCAAGAGATCGAAGAACCAGGCACCGTCGGCCGTCTCGCCGTAGAGCACGACGCCGACGATACGGCCGTCCTTGAGAACGAGGCGCTTGTAGATGCCGGCCGACGCGTCGCGCAGCACGATCTCCTCGCGCTCCTCGCCATCGGCGAAGTCGCCGGCGGAGAAGAGCTTGATGCCGGTGACCTTGAGCTTGGTCGCCGTCGACTGGGTCCTGAAGACCGGGCCGGTGCCGCCGGCGAGATGCCGCGCCGCGACCTCGGCCATCTGGTAGAGCGGCGCCACTAGGCCGTAGCAGATCCCGTCGATCTCGGCGCACTCGCCGAGTGCCAGGATGTCGGCGTCGCTCGTCTGCATCTCGCCGTTGACAACGATGCCGCGTTTCACGTCGAGCCCGGCCGCCTTGGCGAGCGCCGTGTTGGGGCGGATGCCGGCCGCCATCACTACAAGGTCGGCGGGGATCTCCGTACCGTCGTCCAGAACGACGGCGCGGACGCGGCCCTCGCCGAGGATCGCCTTGGTGTTGGCCTTGGTGACGACGCGGATGCCGCGGCGCTCCAGCTCCCGCTGCAGCAAGTGCCCGGCAGGCGGATCGAGCTGCCTCTCCATCAGCGTCGGCATGAGGTGGAGGACAGTCACCCGCATGCCGCGCTCCAACAGCCCTGCCGCCGCCTCCAGGCCCAGAAGGCCGCCTCCGATGACGACGGCGTCGCCGCCCGACTGCGCGGCCAGGATCATGGCGTCGACGTCGTCGAGGTCGCGATAGGTGAGGACGCCGGCGAGGTCGTTGCCGGGCACCGGGAGCACGAAGGGCACCGACCCCGTCGCGATCACCAGCTTGTCGTAGGCCACGACCTCGCCGTGCTCGGAACGCACGGTGCGGGCCGCGCGGTCGATCTCCACGACCTTGTGGCCCTTGTAGAGCATGATGCCGCGGTCGATGTACCAGCCGTCGCCGTGGATGACGATCTCCTCGAACGTCTTCTCGCCCGAGAGCACCGGCGACAGCATGATGCGGTCGTAATTCACCCGCGGCTCGGCGTTGAAGATGGTCACCCGGTAGGCGTCCGGCGCCGCCTCGAAAAGATGCTCGAGCATGCGCCCCGGCGCCATGCCGTTGCCGATGACGACGAGCTGCTTCTTCATCAGGCAGCCTCCGCTTCTTCAACGGCGTGGGGCTCGGCGGGCGCGGGCTGCGCAACCTTCTTCGGCTCGTGCCGTGCGTCGCCTTCGCATTCCTCCAGGAAGGTCAGTAGCTCCTCTCGGTAGCGATAGTAGTCCGGGTGCTTGAGCAGAGCCTTGCGGGAGCGCGGGTACGGCAGGTCGACGTGCATTATCTTGCCGATCCGCGCGCGCGGGCCGTTGGTCATCATCGCCACGCGGTCGGCAAGCAGGATCGCCTCGTCGACGTCGTGGGTGACGCAGATCGCCGTCACCTGCGTGCGCCGCCACACCTCCATCAGCACGTCCTGCAGCTCCCAGCGGGTAAGGCTGTCGAGCATGCCGAAGGGCTCGTCGAGGAGGAGCAGCTTGGGCGAGAGCGCGAAGGCGCGCGCGATGCCGACACGCTGCTTCATGCCACCGGAAAGCTCCGAGGCGCGCTTGTCCATGGCATCGGCCAGCCCGACGCGCGCGAGGTAGTATTCGACGATCTCGTCGCGCTCCTTGGCCGAGGCGCGCGGATAGACCTGGTCGACGCCGAGCGCGACATTGTTGCGCGCGCTTGCCCACGGCAGCAGCGAGGGCGCCTGAAACACCACGGCGCGGTCCGGGCCGGCGTCGTCTATCTCGCGTCCGTCGAGCACCGCACCGCCGCCGGTGATGGACGTGAGCCCCGCGACCATGGAGAGCACCGTCGACTTGCCGCAGCCGGAATGTCCGATGAGCGAGACGAGCTCGCCCTTCTTGAGGATGAGGTTGATGTCCTCCACGACGGTGAGCGGGCCCTTCGGGGTGGGATAGACCTTCTTCAGATTGAAGAGCTCCAGGTAGCGCTCCTCTATGGGCGAGGCGGACGCCTCCGCCCACGCCTTGGGCGGCTTGGTCTGCTGCGTGATCGGGACGACGTTGGGGAGCGTGCGGTCTTCCTCCTCGCAGATCTCGCGCGCGGCCGTCATGGCGCGGGAAAGATGCTCGGTAATGGCGGCGCGCAACCGCCTGAAGGTCTCGTCATGATTGAGCGCGGCGCGATTCCGGGGCCGCGGCAAGGTCACCTCGAAGGCCGGGCCGAGCACGGCTTCCGGTCCCGGCTCAAGCGGGATGATGCGGTCGGCGAGCAGAATCGCCTCGTCGACGTCGTTGGTGATCAGGATGACGGTGCGCTTATCTTCGCTCCAGATGCGGACGATCTCCTCCTGCAGCTTGGCGCGGGTGAGCGCGTCGAGCGCGGACAGCGGCTCGTCGAGAAGCAGTATCTGCGGGCTCATGGCGAGCGCTCGGGCGACCGCCACGCGCTGCCGCATGCCGCCGGAGAGCTCCGCAGGCCGGCGGTCGGCCGCGTGGGTGAGACCGACCATGCCGATATAGCGCGCGACGCGCTCCGCGCGCTCCGCCTTCGGCCGTCCGGCGAAGACCGTGTCGACGGAGAGCGCAACATTGCCGCGCACCGTCAGCCAGGGCATCAGCGAATAGGACTGGAAGACCAGCCCGCGCTCCGGCCCCGGCCCGTTGATCGGCGCGCCTTTCAGGAGCACCTCGCCGGCATCCGGCTCCACCAGCCCGGCGATGGCATTGATCAGCGTCGTCTTGCCGGAGCCGGAGAAGCCGACGATGGCGATGAGCTCGCCTTCGGCCACTTCAAGATCGATGCCGCCGAGCACCCGCGTGGCGGCGGCACCCGCGCCGTAGCTCTTGGTGACGCCTTTCAGCTCCAGGAACGCCATCTCCCGCCCCCCTCAGCGTGTGGAGGAGTACGTGAAGGCGGCCTGCAGCGCGTACATCACGCGGTCGAGCAGGAAGCCGATCAGGCCGATCGTGATGACCGCCACCATGATGCGCGAGAGCGAGGAGGAGGAGCCGTTCTGGAACTCGTCCCAGACGAACTTCCCGAGCCCCGGATTCTGCGCCAGCATCTCGGCCGCGATCAGCACCATCCAACCGACACCGAGCGACAGGCGCAACCCGGTGAAGATCAGCGGCAGGGCCGCCGGCAGCACGATCTTCACGACCTTCTTGCGCGTGGAGAGCCTGAGCACACGGCCGACATTGATCAGGTCCTTGTCGATCGAGACGACGCCATGCGCGGTGTTGATGAGCGTCGGCCAGAGCGAGCAGAGCGTCACCGTGATCGCCGAGATGAGGAGCGACTTCGGCAGCGCTTCGCTGGCGTTCACATAGGTGGCGGAGACGACCATGGTGACGATCGGCAGCCATGCGAGCGGCGACACCGGCTTGAATATCTGCACCAGCGGATTGATCGCGCCGTTGACGCCCGGCGAAAGGCCGCAGGCGATGCCGAGCGGGATGGCGATGAGCGTGGCAATGGCAAAGCCGAGCGCTACGGTGAGGAGGCTCGTCAGTATCTGGTCGAGATAGGTCGGCTTGCCGGTATAGGTCCGCCACTTCACGCGGTCGCTCTTGCCCTCCGCCGCAAGCTCGGCGTTGCGCTCGTCCTGCCGGGCATAGAAGTCGGCCCGATTCTCGCGCTCCGCCATGTGGTCTGCAAAGAGGCCGCCGGCCGCCTCCATGACCTGACGGGGGCCGGGCACCGTGCCGAGCGAGGTCTGCACCATCGGCGCCAGCGAGCCCCACAGGACGAGGAAGGCGGCGATGCCGATCAGCGGGATCACCAGCGCCATCCACAGCGCTTTGAGCTGCGTGCGCGGGTCCTCGCCGATCGCCAGGCGCATCAGCGGCACCATCCAGCCGAGACCGATCGCGGCGAAGAGGCCCGCGACGCGGCTCACCCGCTGCGCCCGTTTTTCGCGCCTCGCCTCGCGCCGCTCCGTGGGGCTCGGGCCCTGCGCCAGGGTGTCGCTTGCCAAGCTCATTCGGTTCGCTCCGGGTGGTCGCTCGTGTTCGAGGAGGAAGGGCGGCAGGCAAGGGCCTGCCCGTTCACGCGTCAGCCTCCGACGACCTCGTTGCCTTCGACCGTCGCATTCCCCTTCAGGCCGATCGGGAACTTTTCCAGATAGGCGTTGGGCAAGCGTCCGTCGAAGGTGACTTCGTCGATGAACTCCGTCTGCGGCGGACGGTAGCCGTCGGTGCCCCAGGGGAAGTCGGCCTCTTCGACATAGCCTTCCTCCAACAGCATCTTTGCGGCAGCGAGGTAGATGTCCGGCCGGTAGACCGACCTCGCCACCTCGTCGTACCAGCTGTCGGGCTTGGGCTCGGCGATCTGTCCCCAGCGGCGCATCTGCGTCAGGTACCAGACCGCGTCGGAGTAATAGGGATAGGTCGCGAAGTAGCGGTAGAAGACATTGAAGTCGGGAACGTCGCGCTTGTCGCCCTTCTCGTATTCGAAGGTGCCGGTCATGGAGTTGGCGATGACCTCGGCGTCGGCGCCGACATATTCGGAGCGCGCAAGGATCTCGACGGCTTCCATGCGGTTGGCGTTGTCGTTCTCGTCGAGCCAATTGGCGGCGCGGATCAGCGCCTTGGTGATGGCGAGCGTCGTGTTCGGATATTGCTCCGCGAACTCAGCGGTGATGCCGAAGACCTTCTCCGGATTGTTCTTCCAGATCTCGTAGTCGGTGATCACCGGCACGCCGATGCCCTTGAACACCGCCTGCTGATTCCACGGCTCACCGACGGAGTACCCGAGGATCGTGCCGGCTTCGAGTGTCGCGGGCATCTGCGGCGGTGGCGTCACGGAGAGGAGCGCGTCGGCCTTGATCTGCCCGGAGATGTCGGTCGCGGAATAGAAGCCCGGGTGAATGCCGCCCGCCGCGAGCCAATAGCGCAGCTCGTAATTGTGGGTGGAGACGGGGAAGACCATGCCCATGTTGAAGGGCCGGCCTTCAGCCTTGAACATGTCGACGACGGGCTTCAGGTAGTCCGCCTTGATCGGATGCACGGGCTTGCCGTCCGCCCCGACAGGGATGTTCGGCTTCATCATCTCCCAGACCTCGTTGGAGACGGTGATGCCGTTGCCGTTGAGGTCCATGGAGAACGGCGTGACGATGTGGGCCTTGGTGCCGAAGCCGATGGTCGCGGCGAGCGGCTGGCCGGCCAGCATGTGGGCGCCGTCGAGCTCGCCGGTGATGACGCGGTCGAGCAGCACCTTCCAGTTCGCCTGCGGCTCCAGCGTGACGTAGAGCCCCTCGTCCTCGAAGTAGTGCTTCTCGTAGGCGATGGCGAGCGGCGCCATGTCGGTGAGCTTGATGAACCCGAAGGTCAGCTCGTCCTTCTCCACGTCGAGCATCTCGGCCGTTGCGGTGGATGCGCCGGTAAGGGCGGTGGCGACGAGGAGCGTCGCGGCGACCAGCCGCCCCCCGGCCCGGGTCGTGCCTCTGAAATCCAGCATTCGCCTTCTCCTTCATCTGGTTCAGCCGCAAGAACGCCGCCAAGCCGCTGCCGCACGGGTGGCATGCGGGTATCGGCGACTTCGCCTGCGCGTCCGTCATCGGACGCATGGCCGGAGGCCTGAGGTGTTGGGATTGGGTCGAGACGCGCGTCGCCGTCGTTGGCGGGCCGTCTGTCCTGCGGACCGGCATCTGTGCCTGATCGCCCGCGACGGTATGCGCCGGCCCTGGAGGAGGCAAGTCCAAAGAATGAGCAAGGGCGCGGAAATATTGTGCAACTTCAGCGCGGTATGGAGAACCCGCTAACATAGTCCTCGATCGCGTCCGGATCGAAGAGCAGTCCGTCGAAGAAGCCGTCCGGGCCGAGCGTCAGCCCGCCGCGGCGCGACGCGACCGGCGTCTCGACCTTGAGCGCGCCTTCCACCTTGGCGCCGGCATTGGGAAGATCGGCATCCGTGCCGGCGAGCGCCTCGCGGTAGAGATCGGGGCGATAGACGTTCCAGGCGCGCCGGGCATCGTCATGGTCGAGCTCGATCTGCCCCCACCGCACCATCTGCGAATAGAACCACAGCGCATGGCTGCGCCAAGGGAAGTTCGCCGCATGGGCGGAGAAGACTAGGAAGTCGGGCACGGAAACGGCCTCGCCGCCAGGCTCGCGCACGATGCGGCAGGAGAGCGAGCGCCTGATCACGTCCGGCGCCACTCCGACATGGTCGGGCCGGCCGAGAAGCTCCGCGGCCGCGTTCAGATTCTCCGGGTCGGAAAGCCATCGACCGGCGCGCCACACCGCACGGACGAGGGCGGCGACCTGATCGGGATGCCGCGTGGCAAAGGACTCCTGCATGCCCAGGACCTTCTCCGGGCTCTGGCGCCACAGCGCCGATTTGGTGGTCACGATCGTGCCGATACCGGCATCCACGGCCTTGGAGCTCCACGGCTCGCCGACGCAGAAGCCGTCGATTCGCCCACGCGCCAGCGCGTCGGCCATGAAGGGCGGCGGCAGCACGGTGATTCGAACGTCGGCATCCGGGTCGATGCCGGAGGCCGCGAGCCAGTAGCGAAGCTCGTAATTGTGCCCGGAGAAGGGATAGACCACCGCGAAGGTGAGCGGCGGCCGATTCGCCACGCGCCGCTCCTCCACGATCGCGGCGAGGGCCAGTCCCATTGCCGCGGGCCCGTCTGCGACGCTCACTCCGGTCCGCTCGGCCATGGCCTCGAACAGCGGCTTGGACAGCGTGATCGCGTTGCCGCCGAGCCCGAGCGAGATCGGCGCGACCATGGCCTGCTCGATCTGCGCGATGCCGAGCGTCGCGGCGATCGGCATCGGCCCCAGCATCTGCGCACCGTCGAAATGCCCGAGCATGACGCGGTCGCGGATATTCGCCCAGGAGGTCTCGCGCACCAGGTTGAGCCGAAAGCCCTCCGCCTCGGCGAAGCCCTTCTGCGCCGCCACGACAAGCGGCGCGCAGTCGACGAGCGGCATGAAGCCGAGCGTCAGCTCTCCCGGCCTCGCCCCGCCGCTCCGCCCGATCTCGTCGCGCACGGTCGGTGGCATCGAGGTCATCTCAGGAGCTTGGCGGCGGTGACGACGCTCTGCGCGACGTCGGCCAGGCGCCGGCTCTCGTTCATCGCCGTCTTGCGCATCAGCGCGTAGGCCTCGTCTTCGGAGAGGTTGCGGCTCTGCATCAATATGCCCTTCGCCTTGTCGATGATCTTGCGGTCCTCCAGCGCCCGCTTCGCCCGGTCGAGCTCCTCCCTCAGCCGGTTGAAGGAGTTGAAGCGGGAGATCGTCATGTCGAGGATCGGCTTCACCCGCTCCTTCCTCAGCCCGTCGACGATATCGGCGGAGACGCCGGCGTCGATCGCCGCCTCGGTGGCGGCGGTGTCGGACTGGTCGACGAACATCGCCACGGGCCGGCGCACGGTGCGCGACACCTGGAACATCTGCTCCAGCACGTCGCGATTGGGGTTCTCCAGGTCGATGAAGATGACGGACGGGTCGGCGTCCACGACCTTGCGCAGCAGGTTCTGCATGTCGCAGATGCGGATCACGTCATCATAGCCGGCCTCGCGGAACCCCTCCTCAAGGATGGAGGCGCGGATCGTGTTCCCGTCGATGATGAGGATGCGAAGCGGATCGGCGGGCATGCTCTTGCGGCGCGTATGCACGGTAATGCTGCAATGCAATATCGATGCCGCGCGCTTGAATCGGCCTCGCCAATCATGTCGACCGCGAACAGCCTGAGCTTCGTCGACCATGGCGCAGCATCAGGCAGCCGGGCGGCCGAGCTGGCCTGAGAGCCATGGGAGCAGCATGCCCGGCCGAGGGCTACGCCCCCTCAACCCGCCCCCATGACGGCCTGCCGGAGCTCGACCATCCCTTCCATGACAGGGCCGTCACCGTCACCACGTGCGGGCGCACCTGCCTCAAGCGAAGGAAGATCAACCTCAGCCAGGTCTTCGCCGGACAGAAAGTCGGCATCAAACAGGTCGACGACCGCCTCTGGCTCGTCAGCTTCATGCACTGCGATCTCGGCTACTTCGATGACGAGACCTGCCGGCTGGAGCCGATCGCCAACCTCCACGGCTCCATGCCCCACATCCCGACCCAGCGCGACCGTAAGACATAGGTAACGCCTTTGCTCCGAAGATCGATCTTGGGGCGTTCGCGCTTGCCCTCTTTTGCGCTATTGTGGAGGCCTGCTGAGCATGAATGCGAGACTGAGCGGTGGGTACTGACGAGATTAAGCTAGAAACCGAGAACACCAACCTCCGCCGTCTTTTGGCGCAGGCCGGAATTGACGCCGAACAACATAAAGCTGCCGACGACTTGCACCGCATTCTCTTGGAGGAACTGCATCATCGCGTGAAAAACAATCTTTCGATCGTGCAGGCCATCGTATCTCAAAGCTTGCGATCCGCAGAGAACGTCGAGCAAGGTCGAGAGGCGATTGAAGGCCGTCTGGCGGCATTGGGTAGGGTGCACGACCTGCTTCTGCGGACCAATTGGGGCGCCGCGAAACTAGCCGATCTACTTCGGATTGCAACCGAGCCCTTCGATGCTCCCGGTGCCGGCCAGTTCTTCATTCAGAGCACAGATATTAACGTTGCCTCCGCCGCTGCGCTCCCTCTCGCCATGACGCTCAACGAGCTATGCACCAACGCGGTGAAGTATGGCGCGCTGTCGTCGACCGAAGGCCGCGTCAATCTCACAACGAAGGTCGATAAAAAGGCCAAGCAGTTTCGGCTGACCTGGGCCGAGACGGGCGGCCCGCCCGTAAAAGAGCCGACGCAGCGAAACTTTGGGATGCGCCTCATCGAAAAGAGCTTTGTCAACCAACTTCAAGGGTCTGCTCGGGTGAAATTTGAACGGTCGGGCGTGGTGTGCAAACTCGACGTTCCCCTCGCTGCGCTCCAAGCTCCAACCACCGCCACAATCACAGGATCAAGCTGAAGTCCACGGCGACCGGCCGGCGCATACTACCTCATCGCTTCAACGTTCGTCCTCTCACGTACCCCACCGGCAGTCTCGCCTGCAGCCTCTCGACCTCGGCACTCAGATACTCGTTGGCGATCGGCAGCGCCCGGATCGCAGCGCGCTCGCTTTCCGCCGCATGCCGCAATGGCGGTGTCGATACTAACCTCTAGGGCGGGAAACCGGGGGAGCTCCACTCAAGACAGTGAACTCCGGCCATTGGCATCCCTATCGCCGAAGCGTCAGCGCATCTCGCTAGGCGCTCGTTGACGCAGGCTAGGCTGTGCCTTGTCAGATCAAATCCTGCCCATGACAAGCAGAATGATCAAAACGATCAGGATTATGCCGATGACGCCGACGCCACCGTGGCCAAAGCCATATCCATAACCACCAAAGCGGCCACTGAAACCGCCGAGCAGGAAGATGATGAGGATGATGACAAGGATGAGTCCCAGAGACATGATTGTTCCCCGTTGCAGAACCTAACTGAACCTTTGCCCTCTTTGCTCCCGAGTTGAAGTCCCCGAGCGGAACCACCTATCACTTCGTCTCGACGGAGATACCGCCCTCACCGACATTGATGTCGATGCCAGTCGTCTTCTGCCGCTCTTGGTAGAGCAGATATCCGATGACCAAGGTGGCGACGACGAAAACGCCAAGGAGGAGATAGAGACGATTACGAGGCATGACGGCGGTGGCCTTAGTCGAGCTGACAATGAGGCAATCGAGACCTCCATAGGCGGCGCATGAGGGCGGGACGCCGGCCTACTTGCCTCGAAGCGTGTCCTTAAAGCCGCCGATGGCATTTTGGACCTTGCCTTCGATCTTGTCGACCTTGCCCTGTGATTCCAGTTTGCTGTCGCCGACAGCCTTGCCGACGGCCTCCTTGATCTTGCCTTTGACGACCTTCGCCGACCCGGCGACCCGATCCTTGTCCATGTTCATCCTCCGTAAGCCGCGAGAAGCGGTCAACTAAGGAAAACATAACCCAGTTTGCGCGGCATCATGTTTGACTTTGATCAAACCGGATAGGCCGGGTGGTCTTTAGGTGGGGTTTTGGAGTATTGCATAGCGCGCGCCATCTGTCTGCCTCCCAAACCATCCGAGGCGCCGCTTCTCGAATGCCTTCGCTAGATCGTGATTGACGGCGGATTGCAGCGCTATGCCGGGCGAGTGCCCCGAGGAAAACCGTAACGTTCGACGGTCCTGTCGTCGTAGGAGCGATAGCCACCGTCGCGTGGCCTTGGTGGCTGCTCAATCAGTCCACGCCGCTCATAGAACCGGACGGTCTCAATGCCAACGCCCGCGCACTCGGCGGCGCGGCTGATGGTCATTCCGGTGACGGTAGGACGGTCCATGGAGGTTAGGTTGAGCTCCGTACCATGCTACGGAGTCAACCGAGATCACCGTGCCGGGGGCGGCCGTGACCTGATCAGGTCGCTATCCAGCACAGCACGAAAGCTTGGCGATGTCCTTCTCGAAGGCCTGTGCCGCGAGCTTCAGCCCCTCGACCGTGGTGAGGTAGGGAAATGTCGTCTCGGCGAGATCGGCACCGGTCAGCCCGTGCCTGATGGCGAGCGCGGCGGTCTGGATGCTGTCGGCGCCTTCGGGGGCAAGGATGTGGGCGCCGAGCAGTTTGCCGCTGCCCGCATCGGCGACCAGCTTGATGAGCCCACGCGTGTCGCGGGCTGCGAGCGCGCGCGGCACCTGGTCGAGTGGAAGGACGCTCGTCTTGACGGCATGGCCGGCCTCACGCGCCTGCGCCTCGGTCAGGCCGACGCTCGCCACCTGCGGATCGGTGAACACGACTGCGGGCATCGCAACGCTGTCATAGCGAAGCGCATCGCCATTGAGAGCATTCTTTGCCGCGACTTTGGCACCATACGCGGCCATGTAGACGAACATGTCCCGGCCGATGACGTCGCCGGCGGCGTAGACGCCCGCTCGCGTGGTGCGCATGCGGTCGTCCACCTCGATGCCGCCGTTGGGCTGAAGTGCCACGCCGGCTTCCTCCAGACCGAGGCCCGCGGTGTTCGGCCGGCGCCCGGTGGTGACGAGAACCTGCTCGGCCTCAATGGTTTCGTCCCTGCTGTCGGAAAAGACGTCCAGCGCCACGCCATGCTCCGTCTGCCGGATGGCGCGGGTTTTGACGCTCTCACGGATGGTGATCCCTTCATCACGGAAATAGCCGGCAAGCGCCCGCGAGATCTCCGGCTCGGCAGCCGAGAGGATCGGCACGATGTCGACGATCGTGACCTCAACGCCCATGCGCGCGAACATCTGGCCGAGCTCGCAGCCGATATAGCCGCCCCCGAGCACGATGAGCGAGCGCGGCAAGGCTTCGAGCTCGAGCGCCGTCGTGCTGGTGAGATAAGGAACGCTGTCGATCCCTGAAATCGGCGGCAGCGACGGCGAAGCGCCGGTGGTGATGATCACCTTGTCCGACCGGATCGGCGTGCCATCGATGGTCACGCCGCCATTGGCCAGCTGGGCCTGACCTTCGAGATAGGCGATGGTGTTGTAGGCGGGCAGGAGGTCCACGTACTTGGCTTGGCGCAGCGACGCCACCAGCTCGTTCTTCTGGCTGAGGACGGCACACCAATCTCCGAGCCGTGCGTCCGTTTGGATGCCCTTGAACCGTGATGCCGCCCCGACCTGATGCAGCGCTTCCGCGGCCCGGATGAGGGTCTTCGACGGCACGCAGCCGGTGTTCACACAGGTGCCGCCGATCATGCCGTGGCCGATGAGGGCGACCCGGGCGCCTTGTTCGGCGGCCGTGATCGCCGCCGAGAATCCGGCCGAGCCGGCACCGATCACAGCGAGGTCATAGGTGCCGTTCCCGCTGCCTCCGATGCTGTTGCGGTCGGCCATGTCAGGTCCTTTCCTTGCTGGTGGATGCGTCGGTTGCGCAGCACGCTGCCGCCCGCTGCCGCCGCCAGAGTCCATAGGCGGTCAGCCCCAGGAATAGGGCCAGCGCCGGGAACAGGACGTAATCGATCCCGCCGAGCCAGACGGAGAGCCCGACGGCGCCGAGCAGAACGACGAGGATCGGCGTAAAGCAGCAGATGGCGGCAATCACCGAGCCGGCGACGCCCGTCTTGATGATCGTCGTATCCTTCATCCCGCTCGCCTAGCTCTTGAGCGCTGCGGGGTACCCCGCGTTCGTGGAGGCTGCCGCGATCGCCTCAACGCTGGTGACGGCGGGGTCGAACACGACGGTCGCCGTCTTGGCGGTGAAGTCGACGTCAACGGACCGCACGCCGTTCACGCGTTGCATTGCCGACTTTACGGTGACCGGGCAGAGCGCGCAGGTCATGTTCTCGACGGCGAGGGTCGCCGTTTGCGTTGCCGCGACCTCGGCGGTCGTCGATTGCGCGGCAAGCGGCGTGAGCGCCGTGGCCGACAGGAGGCCAGCGGCCCCCAGCGCGAGCAGGCTGACGGCGATGACGAGCGGTCGTTTCATGAGGAGGTCTCCTAATAGAAGAGCGGCGCCCACCAGTTGATCGTGAGCGCAAGCAGGACGAGGACGGTCGCGGACCAGAGGGCCACCTTGGTGATGCGGGAGGATTGCGGCCGCGCGCAAAGCGAGCCGTCGGCACAGGCAGGCTTCGGCCTGAAATAGACCTGCCGGAAGCCGAGCCCGATGAAGACGAGCGCCACTGCGGCGAAATACGGCTTGTAGGGTTCGAGCGCCGTGAGATTGCCGATCCAGGCGCCCGACACGCCGAGGGTGAGCAGAGCGAGCGGCCCGACGCAGCAGGTCGACGCCAGGACGGCGGCGATCACGCCGCCGGTGGCGAACCAGCCCTGCTTGCGGCTCACGGCCCTTCCGGCGCCTCCAGCGCCTCGGTGCGGGCTCCCGTCTCGTTCATGCGACTCGACCCTCGATTTTCATGAGAGCGCAGGCTACAGTCTGTAGTCACTACAGGCTCAAGGGGTATGTTGACCGATGGCCGATCACGTTTCCGGCAAGGCATTGCAGCGCGCGGAGCTGGCCCGGCGCACGGGCTGCAACCTCGAAACCATCCGCTACTACGAGAAGATCGGCATGATGCCCGATCCGCCGCGCACGGCGTCGGGCTATCGAGTCTACGACTCAGGCCACGTCTCGCGTCTGCGGTTCATTCTGCGGGCCCGCAAGCTCGGCTTCGCGATCGAGGAGATCCGCGGGCTTCTGGCGCTCGTCGACGGCGGTACGCAGACTTGTGCTGAGGTCAAGGAGCGCACCGAGCGCCACCTCGCCGACGTGCGCACCAAGATCGCCGACCTCAGACGCATCGAGCGCGTGCTAGCGACCACGGCGGCGCAGTGTACTGGAGAAGCCGTTCCCGAGTGTCCTGTTCTGGATGCCCTTACCACATGATCGTTTGGCCTGCCCTGAATGGCGCTCGCGATTACGCGAGCACAGTCAGCAATACGCCGTACTACAGACGCTTACGCAGTCGGCTCATGCTTGACGTCG
>CAZMJQ010000237.1:0-2609 GCA_964566475.1 uncultured Propylenella sp.
GAGATCAGCGAGCGCCACCGCCACCGCTACGAGGTGAACATCGACTACATGGAGCGGCTGACGGCGGCGGGGCTCTCGTTCTCCGGCATGTCGCCCGACAACCTGCTGCCGGAGACGATCGAGCTCGCCGACCACCCCTGGTTCATCGGCGTGCAGTATCACCCGGAGCTGAAGTCGCGGCCCTTCGACCCGCACCCGCTGTTCGCGAGCTTCATCGAGGCGGCGGTGGAGCAGTCGAGGCTGGTTTAGGCCTTTGGCTTCCGAGCCGGCAGCAGCGTGAGTAAGGCCGCAAATCGTCTTGCAGAAAGTAAGGAATTTTGCTAGTAGTTTCGGTATTCCGAGGTGCCGCGATGAACAAGCATCCTTCGAAAGCCGAGATTGCCGAGCAACTGATGACCCGACCGGAGGGTGCGACTATGGACGAGATCCTGGCCGCGACCGGAGGCAGTTGGCAGTATACGGCAAAACGACGACTTGAGGCGCGTGGCTACACGATCAAGACGCGGAAGGAGGGCCGGCTGAAGAGATACTTTGCAGAGCCTCCTTCGACGCTAACGTACGAAGCGACTCTCACGAGCAAGGGCCAAGTGACAGTTCCCAAGGAAGTTCGCGAGCGCCTCGGTCTGCGCGCCGGGCGAAAAGTGCGATTCAGCCTTGAGGACGGGGAGCGCGTGACCATGGAGCCGGCGGGGCACAGCATCAGTGATTTGTTTGGCATTCTTGGAAAGCCGCCGCGCAGCGCAACGCTAGAAGAGATGGATGAGGCGATCGCTCGCGGCGCAGTGGAACGCTACCTACGCTCTACGCGATGATAGGGCTCGATACCAATGTGCTCGCGCGCCTGTTCGTCGATGACGACATGGCGCAGGCGCGGGCGGCGAGGCGGTTTGTCGCCGACCAGTGTTCGCCACGCGACCCAGCTTTCGTGGATCGCGTGGCGCTTTGCGAGATGGTTTGGGTGCTCACATCCGTACACGGCTACAGCCGCGCTGCCGTGGCCGAGATCGTCGACAGACTCCTGACGACCGAAGATATCTTGCTCGAAGACAGCGAGATCGTCCGCGCGGCATTGCGGACTTTTCGCATTCGCGGCGTCGGATTCGCTGACGCCCTCATTGGCGAGGTCAATCGTGCGCGTGGCTGCGAGGCGACAGCGACTTTCGACCGCGGTGCCGCCAGGCTGGACGGATTCGTGCGGGTTTCCTGATCTGTCGACCGGGCTAGCCACGCCGGCGCGGATCGAATAGGGCGATGGGATGCGTCCGATCGACCATCTCGTTCTGCCCGTCACCACCCTCACCCTGGCGCGCGCGCGGCTGACGAGCCTCGGCTTCACGGTGGCGCCGGACGCGCAGCACCCCTTCGGCAGCGGCAATTGCTGCGTGTTCTTCCAGGACCGCACCTACCTTGAGCCGATCACCATACTGGACCGCGCGGCCGCCGACGTCGCGGCCGCCAACGGCAACGTCTTCATCCGCCGCCTGAAGCGCTTTGCCGAGCGGCGGAAGGGTGAGGGGTTCGCCATGGTGGCGCTTGCGACCGAGGACGCCGCGAGCGATGTCCTGGCTTTTCGGAAGCTCGGCCTGAGCCAGGGCGAGCTTTTCGAGTTCAGGCGGAAGGCGGAGATGCCGGACGGCTCGGAAGCCGAGATCGGTGTGAAGCTGGCCTACGCCACTCACGCCGACGCACCCGATGCCTTGTTTTTCACTTGCCAGCGCCTTTCATCGGAGACGCTGTTCCAGCCCGAATACGTGCAGCACCCGAACGGCGCGCTTGGCGTCTCCGCGGTCGCGGCCGTCGCGGAGAACCCGGCGGACTTCCACATCCTGCTCACGGCGGCAACCGGCCAGCGCGCGCTTCGCACAACGTCCTTTGGCGTGGAGGCCAGTCTCGATGGACAGGATATCCTCATCCTGACGCCCGCCGGGTTTCGGGCGCGATATGGCGTCGAGCCGCCGGACCCTCGGCGGGGGCTGCTGTTTGCAGCGTTCGACGTGGCCGTATCGGACCTCGATGCCGCGGCGGCGGTCGTGGGTCCTGACGCAGAGAGGCGCGAGGATCGGGTCGTGGTCAGGCCGGCACCGGGGCTCGGCGCAGTCATGGCGTTGCGGGCAGAGAGCGATGGCTGATCCGAACCAGGTCGTGATGGTCAAGTCGGTGCGCATCGGGAACGCGCTTCCGCTGGCGCTGATCGCAGGCCCCTGCCAGCTGGAGAGCCGCGACCACGCCTTCGATATGGCCGGCGCACTCAAGGAGATCTGCGGGCGGCTCGGGATCGGGCTCGTCTACAAGACGAGCTTCGACAAGGCGAACCGTACGAGCCTCAAGGGCGCGCGCGGTATGGGTATCGACAAGTCGCTGGCGGTATTCGCCGATCTCCGCCGCGAGCTTGCGCTCCCCGTGCTCACGGACGTGCATGAGCCCGCCCAATGCGCCGACGTGGCGGAGGTGGCGGACGTGCTGCAGATACCGGCCTTCCTCTGCCGGCAGACGGACCTGCTGATCGCCGCGGCCAGGACCATGCGCCCGGTCAACGTCAAGAAAGGACAGTTCCTGGCGCCGTGGGACATGGCGAACGTGCTCGCCAAGATAACAGACAGCGGCAACCG
>CAZMJQ010000238.1:0-18284 GCA_964566475.1 uncultured Propylenella sp.
ATGTTTGGCGAGTTGCATGCCGCCGAGGCCGCCGGCGTGTCGGCAGTCGCGGAGGTGGAGGCGATCTGCGCCAAATACGGCGTCACCATCGAGCCGCCAGCCGCCCTGATACGTTAGGTTCGGCGGCCAGGGCTGTGGATAACCGGCAAAAAGACGCTTGCGCGGAGCGCGGGCGACACGATTTGCGCCCGCAATTTGACATGAATCAAGTATAGGTTTGTTAGGACAGCTTAAGAAATTGCCGCTACCGCACGGAGGGTCGTGTTTCTACAGTCGGATCGGGGGGCGCGAAACCAAAGCGCGCTTCGTGCGTTCTCTTTCGAGCGAAGCCGCCAACAGAACGGCGACGACGAGGAGGCGAAATGATCATCGACAGGATCAGGGAGGAGATGAGCGTCATTTCCGCGGATGACCGCTGCATAGGGTTCGTGTGCGGTTTGGAAGGCGACGACATCCTCAGGATCACCAGCATCAGCGCCGGGTTCGGTTACGACCATCTGATCCCGCTGACCTGGGTGAGCGGCGTGGATAAATACGTATATCTCGACAAGACCAGCGCGTTCGCCGCAGCGAACTGGGAAAGCGCTCCGGAGATCGCGAAGGCGCCGGCAGCCACGACACGCTTCCCGGGCTCTCTCGGGCCGGCGGGCGTCCTGCAATCCAGGGCGGCCTGACGAAGCCCCCAGCTGAAAGGATTTGAAGCCCCGCAGCCGCGGGGCTTCTGCTTTCCAGGCTCTTCTCGCGCGAATTCATCCGGGTCCGTTTCAACGAATCTGTGATGAAAGGCGCCGGAACACGCACACCTCCTGCCGCATTCGGGACATATCGAATGCGGGACAGAATGAATGGAGACGCGCGCATGCTGAGCCGCCGATTTTCCCGACTGACACTCGCCTGCGCCGCAGCGGCGCTCGCCAATTGCGCCGTGGCGCTCGACGGGGTGCACGAGACCGAAGAGGCCGCGATCCAGGTCGATACGCTCGCCGACGGCCTCGACCATCCCTGGGGGATGGCGTTCCTGCCGGACGGCAGCGTGCTGGTGACGGAGCGGCCCGGACAGCTTCGGCACCTGTCCCCTGACGGCGCGCTATCGGAGCCGCTTTCCGGCGTGCCGGAGGTCGACGCGCGCGGCCAGGGCGGGCTACTCGACGTGGAGATCGATCCGGACTTCGAGGAGAACCGGCTTGTCTACCTGAGCTTCGCCGAGCCCGGGCCCGACAACACCAACTCCACCGCCGTGGCGCGCGGCGCGCTCAGCGACGACGCGAGTGCGCTTGAAAACGTCGAAGTGATCTTCTCGCAGCAACCGAAGCTTCCGAGCACCAAGCACTTCGGCTCGCGGCTGGTGTTCGACGGCGAGGGGCATCTTTTCGTCACGCTTGGCGAGCGATCCGAAGAGCAGTTTCGGGACCAGGCGCAGGACTTGGATTCGCATCTCGGCAAGATCGTGCGCATCCACCCCGACGGCAGCGTGCCGGAGGACAATCCGTTTGTGGACCAGGAAGGAACGCTGCCGGAAATCTGGTCCTACGGGCACCGCAACATCCAGGCGGCCGCGATGAATCCGCGGAGCACTGTTCTGTGGGAGATCGAGCACGGGCCGCGGGGCGGCGACGAATTGAACATTGTCGAGCCCGGCGAGAACTACGGCTGGCCCGAAGTATCCCATGGGGTCAACTACAGCGGAACCCCGGTCGGCACCGGGGAGGCAACCGCGCCCGGCTTCGTCGACCCGATCTATCAGTGGACGCCCGTCATCGCGCCGTCGGGCATGACGTTCTACACGGGCGACGCCTTTCCCGAATGGCAGGGCGACCTGTTCGTGGGCGGGCTGGCGTCGACGGCGCTCGTCAGGCTCGAGCTCGACGGCGACAGCGTGGTGCACGAGGAGCGCATCCTCAACGACGCGGGCCGGCGCATCCGTGACGTCGTTCAGGGGCCGGATGGCGCGCTCTATCTCCTGACGGACCAGGGCAACGGCGAGATCCTGCGGATCAGCCCGGGCGACTGAGAACGAGGAGGTGAGGGCGGGGCGTGTCGCTCCCGCGCTCATTCGCAGAGCTCGCGAGCCGTTAACCGGCTTGCCAACCCTCTTGGCCTGGGATAGCGCAGGCGCGTCATCGCCAAGGGGAGGGCGCCGTGATCGTCCTTATACTCGGGCTCCTGATCTTCCTCGGGGTCCATTCGGTGCGGATCGCCGCGCCGGCGTGGCGCGACGCGATGATTGCGCGGCTCGGCGAGGGCGCCTGGAAGGGGCTCTACTCGATCGCCGCCGGCGTGGGGCTGGTCCTCATCGTCTGGGGCTACGGGCTGGCGCGGCAGGACCCGGTGGTGCTGTGGTTTCCCCCGGTGTGGCTGAAGCACCTCGCCGTGCTCCTCAACCTCATCGCGTTCATCGTCTTCGCCGCGTACCTCGTGCCCGGGGGGCGCTTCAAGGCCTGGCTCGGCCACCCGATGGTGCTGGCGGTGAAGACGTGGGCTTTTGCGCATCTGCTCGCCAACGGGACCCTGGCGGATGTCCTGCTGTTCGGCGGGTTCCTGGTCTGGGCGGTCGCGGATTACCGGTCGAGCCGCCAGCGCGACCGCGCGGCGGGCCCCGTGCGGGTGGCGGGCCCGCCGCGGAACGACGCGATCGCCGTCGCCGCCGGGGTGGCGATCTGGGGCGCCTTCGTGTGGTTCCTGCACGAATGGCTGATTGGCGTCAGCCCGCTCGCCTGAAGGCTCAATCCAGCGGTCGAACGGCGGACGTAAAGCGCCTGTGAAATCGGGGCTTTTCCTATGCTTGGCGTCGTTGCCTCGCCCGGACAAAGCCGGTAGGGTCCGCGCCGCTTCGCGGGCTTTGCCTGCCGAGGCCGACGCCTGATTCTCCGTCAAGTCCAACAAGCGAACCTATGGCCGACGACGACCGCCGCTCCGATACATTCATTCGTGAGGTCGACGAGGAGCTGCGCCGCGAGCAGCTGAAGGCGGTGTGGGACCGCTTCGGCTGGCTGTTCGTCGCGGTTTGCGTGCTGATCGTGGCGATCACGGCCGGGTATCGCGGCTGGCTCTGGTGGGAGGAGCGGCAGGCGGCGCAGGCGGGAGACCGCTTCATGGCCGCGCTCGAGGCGATCGAGAGCGGCAACCGCGCGGAAGGCGAAGCCGCGCTCCAGGCGATCGCCGAGGAGGGCGGCGCCGGCTACGCGGCACTGGCGCGCATGCGGCTGGCGGGCGAGAGCGCTGCTGCCGGAGACACGGAGGCTGCAATCGCCGCCTACGACGCGCTCGCGGGAGACAACGGGCTCGCGCAATCGCTCCGCGACCTGGCGCGGATTCGCGCAGCGCTCCTGGCGCTCGACGCCGGCGATGCGGCGGGCGCGGCGGAGCGGGCCGCGCCCCTCGACGAGCCGGGCAATCCGTGGCGCCACGCTGCGCGGGACGTTCTCGGCATGGCGGCGTACGTGACAGGCGCCCTGGAGGCCGCGCGCGAGCATTTCACCGCCATCCAGGAGGACGCAGAGACGCCGCCCGACATCTGGCTGCGCTCTGGTATGATGATTTCGCTGATCGACGGGCAACTCGCATCGCCCGGGGCAGCGGGTGACGAGGCGGGGATTGATGACGCCGAGGGCGGAACGGAAGGCACAGCGGAAGCCGCGAGCGGCAGTGCAGCGGAGACCGAAGCCGATACCCGGGACGCCGGCGACGACGCCGGAGCCGGCGACGAGTCCGGGGCGGGCGCCGAGCCGTGAGGCACTATTTCGCCGCAAAGACGAGGCAGTGCGAACGACCATGATGAGGACGACATCGTTTCCGGCGATTCTGACGCTTCTGATGCTGACCCTTCTAGTCGGCGGGTGCAGCGCGATCAGCGGGCTCAACCCCTTCAGCCAGAAGGACGACATCCTGCCCGGCGACCGTCGCGCGGCGTTGCCGCAGGGAAGCTACGAGATCGCCGGGGGCACGCCCTCCATCGGGGCCGCCCAAGCCCTGGCGGAGTGGTCGCAGCCGGGAGGCACCGCCGCAAACGCTCCCGGCAATGTCAGTCTGGGCGGTACGTCCGTGGCGTCGGCGTGGCGGGTGCGCGCCGTGCAGTCTGCCAGCAAGCGCAACGTGCGGCCTTCCGTTCCGCCCATCGTTCACGGCGGGCGCATCTTCGTCTACGACACCGGCGGCACGGTCACGGCGCTCGCGCCCGGCGGCGGCAAAGCATGGTCAGTCTCGCTCGCGCCCGAGGGCGAGAGGGGCCGGCCGGCTGGCGGCGGTATCGCGGCGTCGGGCAACGCGGTCTTCGTCGCGACCGGCTTCGGCGAGCTCCTAGGGCTCGACGCGGCGACGGGCAGCCGCTTCTGGGCATTTCAGATGAGTGCGCCGGCGCACTCAGCGCCGACCGCGGCGGGTGGCAAGGTCTATGTGGTGAGCGCCACCAACGTGCTGCACGCGGTCAACCAGGCCGACGGGACCGAGGCATGGCAGTTCCTGGGCATTCCCGAGACCGCGGGCGTTCTGTCGGCGGCGAGCCCGGCGGTCTCCGGAAGCACCGTGGTCGTGCCGTACTCCTCCGGCGAGGTCATCGCTTTCGACGTGGAGTCCGGCGAGCTGAAATGGGCCGACGCGGTAGTGCGCTCGACGCGCACGCTGGCTGTCTCGGGTCTCACCGACGTGGCTGCAAGCCCGGTCATCTATGACGGCATCGTCTACGCGACCGGCGTCTCCGGCCGGACGATCGCGGTCAGGCTTTCCGACGGCGAGCGCCTGTGGGAGCAGAACATCGGCAGCGCATCGACACCGGCCGTCTCGGGCAACGCGATCTTCATCGTCGACCTGGAAGACAACCTGGTGGCACTCGACCGGACGAGCGGAACAGTGTTCTGGCGCACCGAGCTGCCTGTTGTGCGCAAGAAACGGTTTTTCTCCGTATGGGCGGGGCCGACTCTCGCCGGCGGCGTGCTGTGGGTCGTCTCCAACGACCGCAAGATGATCGGCGTCGATCCGGCCACCGGCAGCATCGCCGCTGAGCGGGAGCTGTCGAGCCCGGCCTACATCAAGCCGATCGCCGCCGGCGGCCAGCTCCTCCTTCTTACCGCCGACGGCTCGCTCGCCGCCTTCCGCTGAGGCGGCGGTGCCTTGGCCTTCAAAGTTGCCATCGTCGGCCGGCCGAACGTAGGGAAATCGACGCTCTTCAACCGGCTGGTCGGACGGCGGCTCGCGCTTGTCCACGACCTTCCCGGCGTCACGCGCGACCGCCGGGAGTCGGTGGCGGAGTTCGGAGACCTCAGCTTCCGCCTCATCGACACGGCCGGGCTCGACGATGCGGCGCCGGAGACCCTGGCCGGCCGCATGCGCAAGCAGACCGAAGCGGCGATCGCGGACGCCGACCTGGTGCTCTTCCTCGTCGACGCGCGCGCCGGAGTGACGCCGGTCGACGAGCACTTCGCCGCCCTGCTGCACACCTCGGGGCGGTCGGTAACGCTGATCGCGAACAAGACCGAGAGCGCGGCGGCGGAGGGCGGCGTGATCGAGGCTTATGCGCTCGGGTTCGGCGAGCCGATCCCGGTCTCCGCCGAGCACGGGCTCGGCATGCCCGATATCTACGAGGCCATCCGCGAGGCCATGCCTGAGGTGCCGGAGGGCGGGGAAGTCGCCGAAGGCGAGGCGGCGGCGAAGCCGCTCAGCGTCGCGATCATCGGCCAGCCCAATGCGGGCAAATCGACGCTCATTAACCGGCTGATCGGCGAGGAGCGGCTGCTGACCGGGCCGGAGGCCGGGATCACACGCGACTCTATCGCGGTCGAGTTCGCCTGGCGCGGGCGCGCGTTCAAGCTTGCCGACACGGCGGGCCTCAGGCGCAAGGCCAAGGTCGTCAACAAGCTGGAGCGGCTGTCGGCGGACGATGCGCTGCGGGTGGTGCGTTTCGCGGAAGTGGTGGTGCTTGTCATGGACGCCACCGAGCCGTTCGAGAAGCAGGACCTGCAGCTTGCCGACATGGTGGCGAACGAGGGTCGTGCGCTGGTGCTGGCGCTTAACAAGTGGGACCTGGTGGAGGCGAAGCGGGAGCGGCTGAAGGCGCTGAAGGCCGACCTGGAGGAGACGCTGACGCAGGTGCGCGGCGTGCCCATGGTGCCGATCTCGGCACTGACGGGCGACGGGCTCGACCGGCTGATGGAGGCCGTGCTTGCCATCCACAAGACCTGGAACGCGCGGGCGCCGACCGCGGCGCTGAACCGCTGGCTGGCGGAGATGACGGCGAAGCATCCGCCGCCCGCCGTTTCCGGGAGACGCGTCAGGCTGAAATACCTGACGCAGTCCCGCACGCGCCCGCCGACATTCTATCTCTCCTGCTCGCGCCCCGAGGCGTTGCCGGACGCCTACCGTCGCTACCTGGTCAACGGCTTGCGGGAGGACTTCGACCTCGCCGGCGTGCCGATCAGGCTGATGGTGCGGAAGGAGCGGAATCCTTATGAGGGACGCGGCCGAAAGGTGTGAGCGGCGGCAGCGGACGCGCGCTCCGGCTGCGGGTAGGGTGGGCAGATGTCCGTGGAGATTGCGAGCCGCCGCGCCGGATTGGCCGTCAGCTGTACTGCGCATGTCGTGCAGGACGGACTCACCGCGGCCACCTACGTGTTGCTGCCGCTGCTGGCGCAGGCGTTCGGGTTCACTTATGCGCAAGTCGGTCTGTTCAAAGGCGTCAAGAGCCTTGCACAGGGTATCCTCGAGTTGGCGTCCGGCATCCTTTCGGAGCGCATCGGGGAGGGGCGGACGCTCGTATTCGGCCTCATCTGCGCGGGTATCGGATACAGCCTGCTGGCCACGGCGTCCGAAGCCGCGATTGCCGTCCTGTGCCTGTTGATCGTGGGAGTGGGAAGCGCGTTTCAGCATGCGCCTGCGTCCGCGATAATCACCGCGACTTTTGCGTCCGGCGGCCGACGAGGAGCGCTCGGCCTCTACAATTCTTCCGGCGACGTGGGAAAGCTGGCTTTCTCAGGAGCCTTCACCCTAGCGATCGGGGCGGGCCTGGCGTGGCAGCAGATTACCCTGTCCTACGGCCTTATCGCGTTGATGGCCGCCGCCGGGATCGGTGTTGCCATGTGGGCGCTCCGCAGGGGGGCGCCGGAAGGAAGGATACTCGACCGGCGAAGGGCCGAGCCGGAGGAGGCCGCAGGCTGGGGGATCCTTCACCGGCAATCCTATTGCCTGTTGTTGGTGACGGTCTTTCTCGACAACATCGTGCAGGCCGGCACGCTCGTCTTCGTCGCCTTCCTCATGCTGGAGAAGGGCTTCCCGTTATATCTCGGCACGCTGGCTCCGGTGCTTGTGCTCGCCGGCGGCATATTCGGCAAGGCGGGCTGCGGCTATCTAGCGGAGAGAGCCGGCGTCCGCCGGGCCTTCGTGCTCGCTCAGATCGTGACAGCGCTGGGTCTGGTCGGAATTGTGCTGGCGCCGGGATGGCTGGCCTTCGTCCTGCTTCCTCCGCTTGGCGTCTTTGCCCAGGGTTCGACCTCCATCACTTACGGAATCGTCGCAGACGTGGTTCACACGAGCCGGGCTGCTCGCGGCTTCGCGCTGATGTATGGGTCGACGAGCTTTGCCTCTGCGCTTGGACCCTACGCGTTCGGCTTGCTCGGCGACCGGTTCGGGATTGGCCATGCCATGATCGTGATGGCGATCATCGCCTTGCTGGCGGTTGTCCCGCTCTTCTTCCTGTCGGCGACGAAGGCGGCAACGACCTGACGAACCAAGCTAGAGGCCAGAGACATGCCGGGCCTATCGAGCGGGGTCTCGCCAAGAATGGCCTGCGCGCCCCTGCCGCAACCGCTTCTGATCTGTGCCCGGCGGACCGAGGGGCGCGCGACCGCCTTATCGTCGGCCGCGAAGGGCGGTTGCAGGCTCACGACGCCTTCGCCGCGTCGGTGGGGTGTGGCAAACCGGCCTCGACAAGGCGGGTTACGAGTAGCCGTTTCACGTCACTGGAACGATAGCACTCAAGCCGCTCGACATAGGCGACAGTCAGGTCAGGAGCGGCGGTCAGCGCTTCGGCGACGAGCCGACGGGCGCCTTCCAGATCGCCCAGAGCGACACGAGAGGCTGCCCGGTAGAGCCGGGAGCGTCGCGTCTGGAAGGGGAGCCCGCGTCCGGCGGCATCGGCATCCTCGAAGCGGCCCAGTCCGTAAAGCGCGGCGACGCGCTCCTCGACGCACCAGACGGGTAGGAAGGGATCGAGAGCTTCGGCCTCGTCCAATAGCTCCAGGGCCCGCTCAGGCTCGCCCGCAAAGATATAAAAGGCCGCCGACCGGCCCTTGATGTAGGCGTCGGAAGGACTCAGCGCCATCGCCTTCTCGTGGTACAGGCGTGACGCTTCGAAGTCGTTCGCCCCCATCTTGATCGAGCCCATGATCCGGTTGGCTTCCGGCTCGTTGGGGTCGAGTTCCAGCGCCCGCTCGACATGGCGCGTAGCTTCGGCAATGTCGAAATCGGGCAGGTGCGACCATGCACAGGTCAGCATGGCGTGGGGACGGGCGAAGCTGGGGTCGGCCTCGATCGCGCGCTGGAACCAACCCATCGCCTGGCGAACATTGTCGTCGGTGATCCGGCCGAGCCGGTGGCATTCCAGTCCTCGCAGATGGAATTCGTAGGCGGTCATCGATTCCGGCCTGATCCGGCGCGTGACCTCGATGTCGCTCTCCTGGATGCGTCCGAGGACAGTGGAGGCGATGCGCGAGACAATCTCGTCGAGTCCCTCGACGAGCTCGTCCAGCGTCTTGCTCAGCCGGTCGCTCCACACCACCGTGCCGCTTTCGGTTTCCATGAGCGTGAGGGACAGGCGAAGGCGGGATCCAAGCTGGCGTATCGTGCCGGTCAGGACATAGCGCACGCCAAGCCGCTCGCCGATGCTGTGCGGCTCGGCCTGCGTGCCGTCGAGCGCCCTGGTCGCCAGGCGCGAGGTGACGAAGAGCTTCTTGAACCGGCCGAGCTCGAAGATCAGCTCCTCCGCCAGACCTTCGGCAAGGAAGCGCTGATCCTCGTCGCCCGTTGCGACCTCGAACGGCATCACCGCCAGCGAGTGAGGCCGCTTGGACGGCCTGGGCGCTCCCTGAGTATGCGTGATCTGGTAGGGATGACGTCGCATCTCGCCCTGCAGGCGGTAGACGCGCACAGCCTCGCCGATGTTGCGGAAGCGCTGCTCGCCGCGGTCCTCGAACCCGTAGGGCGAGGTTCTGCGGACCTGCTCAAACAGCTGACTGCTCAGGTCTATGGCGCTCGGCTCGGCCGCTTGCTGGATGCGCGCAGCGAGATTGACCCCGTCGCCGATCAGGTCGTCCCCTTCGACGATCACGTCGGCGAAATGGAGGCCGAAGCGCATGCTGAGCGGCCGCTCCGGGCCATGTTCGGTCGTGGCAAGCGCATCGCGTATGCCGACAGCGCAGTCTAGCGCGTTCATGGGGCTGCCGAACTCCGCCAGCACCGCGTCGCCCATCGCCTTGAACAAGCGGCCTTCGGCCTTGTCGATCTCCGCGTCGGCAATCGCGCGGCACCCGGCCATCCGCCGGGCCGTTCCGACCTCATCAACCTCCATAAGGCTGGAATAGCCAGCGACATCTGCCACGAGAATCGCCGCGAGGCGTCGCTTCATCGATGTTTCCCGCCTGAGCTCCCGCGCTGAACCGCCTCTTCGTTCTCCAGATTAGCGGCTGCCGTCATCTCCAGGCAAGAGATGGCTGCTGAGACGCGGCTCACTCCGCGCCCGGCCAATCCAGGTAGCTCTTCGTCGGGAAGGTGAAGAGCGCGTTGGTCCGCTGGAATTCGGGCGACGCCATCTCGATGAGATACGGCACGATCTCCGAGGGATGCGGGAGCGTCATCGGGTCCTCGCCCGGCATGGCCTGTGCGCGCATGCCGGTGCGTGTCGCGCCGGGATCGATTGCCACTACCTTGATGGGCGTCTTCGCGACCTCCTTGGCGTAGACTTGCACCATCGCCTCGAGCGCCGCCTTGGAGATGGCGTAGGGCCCCCAGAAGGGTCGCAGGCTTTGCGCAGCGCGCGACGAAAGGAAGATCGCGCGGCCTGCGTCGCTTTGCCGAAGCAGCGGGTCGAGCGAGCGGAGGAGGCGCCAGTTGGCTGTCAGATTCACGGCGATCACGTCGTCCCAGATCTCGGCCGGGACGTGGGCGAGCGGAGAGAGGCGGCCGAGCAGGCCGGCATTGGCGAGAAGCACGTCGAGCTTCTTCCAGCGCTCGAAGATGGCGCCGCCCAGCCGGTCGATGCCCTCGTAGTCCTTCAGGTCGAGCGGCACGAGCGTGGCGGAGCCGCCCGCCGCCTTGATCTCGTCGTCGAGCTCCTCCAGCGCACCAACCGTTCGCGCGACGGCGACCACGTGGGCGCCGGCTGCGGCGAAGCCCTTGGCTGCCTCGTAGCCGATGCCGCGAGACGCTCCGGTGACGACGGCGATCCGTCCCGCAAGCGGCCCCGCTTCGCTCATGCGCTCTCGGAGAGGAGGTTCAGATGGCGCACGTCGCCGCCCTCATGGTCGGTGAGGCGAGTCGGGTAGTCGCCGGTGAAGCAGGCGTCGCAATATTGCGGCGCGTCGTTGTCGCGGCGCGCCTCGCCGACAGCGCGGTAGAGGCCGTCGATCGACAGGAAGGCGAGGCTGTCGACGCCGATATAGTCGGCCATGCCATCCACCGACATGCGCGAGGCGAGGAGCTTCGCCTTCTCCGGCGTGTCGACGCCGTAGAAGCAGGGATCGGTGGTCGGGGGGCTGGCGATGCGCATGTGCACCTCCGACGCGCCGGCGCTGCGCACCATCTCCACGATCTTGTGCGAGGTCGTGCCGCGCACGATTGAATCGTCGACCAGCACCACGCGCTTGCCCTTCAGCACGGGCGCATTGGCGTTGTGCTTCAGCTTCACGCCCATGTGGCGGATGGAATCGGTCGGCTGGATGAAGGTGCGGCCGACATAGTGGTTGCGGATGATGCCGAAATCGAACGGTAGTTTCGCCGCCTCGGCGTAGCCGATGGCCGCCGGCACGCCGGAATCGGGGACCGGCACGACGATGTCGGCCTCCGCCGGCGCCTCCGCTGCGAGCTCCGCGCCGATCCGCCGTCGCACCTCGTAGACGCTGGTGCCGCCCATGATGGAATCGGGGCGGGAGAAGTAGACGTGCTCGAAGATGCAGAAGCGCGGACGGGCGGGCGCGAAGGGCTTCAGCGACTCCACGCCCTGCTCGGTGATGATGAGGAACTCGCCAGGCTCGACCTCGCGCACGAGGCGCGCCCCGATGATGTCGAAGGCGCAGGTCTCCGAGGCGAGCACCGGCACGCCGTCGAGATCGCCGAGGAGGAGCGGGCGTACGCCGAGCGGATCGCGGCAGCCGATGAGCTTCTTTTCGCTGAGCGCGACGAGCGAGAACGCCCCCTCGATCTGCGTCAGCGCCTCCACCATGCGGTCGATAAGGCTGGTGCGCTGGCTCGTGGCGATCAGGTGAATGATCGTCTCGGTATCGGATGTCGACTGGAAGATCGAGCCGCGCCGCTGAAGCTGGCGCTGCAGCGTCCCGGCGTTGGTGATGTTGCCGTTGTGCGCCATGGCGAAGCCGCCGGCCGCGAATTCCGCGAAGAGCGGCTGCACGTTGCGCAGGTTCGGTCCGCCGGTCGTGGAATAGCGGTTGTGGCCGATGGCGCGGTCGCCCTTCAGGCGGCCGATCACCGTGGGTTTGGTGAAGTTGTCGCCGACCAGCCCGATATGCCGCTCGTTGAAGAACTGCCTGCCGTCGAAGGTGACGATGCCGGCGGCCTCCTGCCCGCGATGCTGAAGGGCGTGCAGCCCGAGCGCGGTGAGGGCGGCGGCATCCGGATGGCCGAAGATGCCGAAAACGCCGCACTCCTCGTGGAGCTTGTCGTCCTGGAACGCCTGCAATGATCGTTCGGGCATCGAAGTGGGCCTCATTCCGGCGGCGGGATGTCGATCTGCCGCTCGAGCTGGTTCTGGTCCTCCGGCGCGATGCCCGGCCCGCTGGCGCCGCCGGCCGTTTCGGGCACCGGCTCCTGCACTGCCTCCTCGCCACCGGTCGGCGTCTGGGCAGTGCCGCCCCGCAGCCGCTCCATGATCTCCGCCTCCGGGTCCTCCGGCAGGCGGTTCATCAGGTCCCGTCCCATGGAATCGAGCCACGGCTTGGTCCTCGCTTCGGCGATCCATTCCGGCTGCTGCTCGTGCGTGATGAAGAAGTTGAGGAAGAGCACCGCGATGATGACGAGGAGCAGGCCACGCGCGGCGCCGAACACGAAGCCGAGCGTGCGGTCGAGCGGTCCGGCCCGCGAGTCCAGCACGAAGTCGGAGATGCGCATGGTCATGATAGAGACGACGATGAGCGTGATGAAGAAGATGCCGGCGATCGTCACGCCGAGCGCGAGGTTATCGTCCTCGATGTAGCGCTGCACGTAGGGCTCGACATCGTCACGGAAGAAATAGGCCGCTGCGGCCGCGGCGACCCACGACGCGATAGAGAAAACCTCGCGGGTGAACCCGCGGATCATGGCGAGCACCGCCGAGATCAGAACGACGAAAGCAAGTATTCCGTCGAGCATCGTGAACGTCATCGGGAGAGTGCCTCCTGCGGAGGGCCGGCGCGCAATGCGGCCATGCGCCTATCGGGACGGACCGCCGGTGGCCGTCGCGGCGGATTCGGCAGCGATGGCCGCGACGACATCGGCGAGCGTCGTAACCTCATTGAGCGAGAGTGTCGAGCGTACCCCTTCGCGGCTGCCGGCCGGCAGAACGGCGTTCGAAAATCCCAGCCGTTCCGCCTCGTTCAGCCGTAACGCCGTCTGCGCTACCGGGCGCAGGGCCCCCGACAGGCTGACCTCGCCGAAATAGACGCTCTCCGGCGGCGTCGCAACCCCGGCGCGGGAGGAGACGAGCGCCGCCGCGACCGCCAGATCAGCGGCCGGCTCGGCCAGCCGCATCCCGCCTGCGACATTAAGGTAGACGTCGTGGGAGCCGAAGCGCATGCGGCAGCGCGTCTCCAGGACCGCCAGGATCATGGCGAGCCGGTTCGGGTCCCACCCGACGACGGCCCTCCGTGGCATGCCGAGCGCCGATTCCGAGACGAGCGCCTGGATTTCCACAAGCAGCGGGCGGGTGCCCTCGATCCCGGCGAAAACCGCCGTGCCGGGGCTGGTGCGGTCGCGGTCGCCGATGAAGAGGAGGGAGGGGTTGGCCACCTCCCGCAGGCCCGCGTCGGTCATCTCGAACACGCCGATCTCGGAGGCGGGGCCGAAGCGGTTCTTGATCGCGCGGAGGATGCGGAAGTGGCCGCCCGTCTCGCCCTCGAACATGAGCACCGCATCGACCATGTGCTCCACCACGCGCGGGCCGGCGATCTGCCCCTCCTTGGTGACGTGGCCGACGAGGACGACCGCCGCGCCGGACGTCTTGGCGTAGCGGATGAGCGCCTGCGCGGAGGTCCGAACCTGCGTGACGGTGCCCGGCGCGCTCTCCACCAGGTCGGTCCACAGCGTCTGGATGGAGTCGAGCACCACGAGGTCCGCCGGCGGCCCGGACTTGAGCGTGGCAAGGATGTCCTCCACGCGCGTCTCCGCGGCGAGCGCCACCGGCGCGTCGCGCAGGCCAAGCCGCTCGGCGCGCAGGCGGATCTGACCGATCGCCTCCTCGCCGGAGATGTAGACGACGCGGCGGCCCCTGCGCGCCAGATGCGCGGCGGCCTGGATGAGGATCGTGGACTTGCCGATGCCCGGATCGCCGCCGACCAGGATGGCGGAGCCCGGCACGATGCCGCCGCCGAGCACCCGGTCGAGCTCGGCGATGCCGGAGAGCGTGCGCGGCAGGTTCGGGGTCTCGCCGGAGAGAGGGCTGAGCTCCACGGGGGTGCCGCCCGTGGTGCGGAGCGACGCCGGCGCGGCGGCGGGCGACTCCTCGTAGAGAGTGTTCCACTCGCCGCAGGAATCGCAGCGCCCCTGCCACTTGGGCGAGACGGCGCCGCAGTTGGCGCAGATGTACTGGGGGCGGGCGCGGGCCATGGGCGGTGAGCTATCCGATTCGGCGGTGGGTCAGACGGCAGGGTTTGACGAAGGGGCAATCATTGCCTATCTCCGGGCAGGATGGCGACGATCCAGCGGTTCGCGACCTGCAAGATCGCAATCTATCCGGACGATCATCCACCTCCGCATTTCCATGTCGAAGGTCGGGGATTCCGGGCGATCATCGAGATCGAGACGCTCGCGATCCGTGCGGGGAGCGTGCGCCGGGCGGGCGATGCCATGGCGTGGGCGGCTGCGAACCGTGACCTGCTACGCGAGGAATGGCGTCGCCTGAACGAGAGGGAATGAGGAATGACGCCGAATATCAAGAGCGTCCGCGCTGGTCGGGACCGCAGTCTCATCGTCACCTGGAAGAGCGGGGCGGAAAGCATCATCGACGTCGGTCCGATGCTTCGGGAATATCGCGTGTTCGCTCCGCTAAGGGATGACGACCGCGCCTTCCGCGCCGCGACGGTCGGGGGGTGGGGCTGGTCGGTCCATTGGACAGACGACATGGAGATCGCGTCGGACACGCTGTCGCGGCTGGCTCTGGAGCAGGGCTCCGCCCGGCTGAAGGCGTGGCGGACCGCCCACCGGATGACGCAGATGGAGGCGGCAACGGCACTCGGCATCAGCACGCGGATGTGGCGGTACTACGAGGCGGGGACGCATCTGGTTCCAAAGACCGTGCACCTCGCGTGCAGGGGCTTCGATGCCGAAGCTCGGGCCGCATAGGATTACGATCACCGCACATAGACCCGCTCCGCCCGGCGGCTGAGCTGCGTGAGGAGCTCGTAGCCGATCGTGCCGGCGGTGGCGGCGAGCTCGTCGACGGGCATGCTGGGTCCGAAGAGCTCGACCCAGTCGCCCTCCGCCACGCCGACGAGCCCCGTCACGTCGACGGCGATGAGGTCCATCGAGACGCGGCCGAGCACGGGCACGCGCCGTCCGCGTACGACAGCCTCGGCGCCGGGGCCGTCGTCGCTCGACCCGGAGAGCCGGTGGTAGCCGTCGGCATAGCCGGCGGAGAGGATCGCGACGCGCAGAGCCTCGCGGAGCCTGAGCGCCGCGCCGTAGCCGATCGCCTCGCCGGCGGCGACCTCGCGCACCTGGAGGATGCGGGCTTTGGCCGTGACGACGGTGGCGAGCGGCGGGCGGCCGGCCGCGAAGGCCGCGCCGTAAAGCGCGATCCCGGGCCGCACCGCGTCGAAGTGAAACTCGGCACCGAGATGAATGCCGGCGGAATTGGCGAGCGAGGCGGGGAGTTCGGCGAACTGGTCGCGGATCTCCCGGAAGAGGGCAAGCTGCGCGCGGTTCTCGGGGCGCTCCGGCTCGTCGGCGCAGGCGAGGTGGCTCATCAGGAGCTTCGGGGCGGTGCGAGTCAGGAGGTCGGGCCGCCGCGCCAGCTCCAGCGCCTCGTGCAGCGACAGTCCGAGGCGATTCATGCCGGTATCGACCTGCAGCGCCGAGGGGGCGCCGCCGCCGTGCTCGGCCCAGGATTCCACCGCAGCGAAGGTGGAGAGCACGGGGTGAAGGCTGGCGCCGCGGAACGCGTCTGCCCAATCCGGAAAGAAGCCGTTGAGGACGTAGATCGTCGATTCGGGGGCATCCGTGCCGGAGAGGGCCGTGCGCACGCGGAGACCCTCGGCCGGCAGCGCCACGAAGAAGGTGCGGCACCCGGCCGCCGCCAAGGCGGGCATGGCTGCGTCGATGCCGATGCCGTAGGCGTCGGCCTTCACGACCGCGGCGCATTCGGCGGGGTGAGAGAGGGCGGCAAGGCGCTGCCAGTTCCGCGCCAGCGTGCCGAGGTCGATGGTGACGACGAGCCCCGCGCCGCCGGTAGGGTACGCGGCCACGCTAAAGCAGCTCGCGGAGGAGCTTCTGGCGGAGCACCGAAGGCAAGCCCGGGAACCGCTCCATGCCAAGCATGCCGCCCGTCTCTTGCACCTCCGACTGGCCGGCGTGGAGCGGGATGTAGAACGAGCCGGGGCCCCCGATCACCTCGCGGTAGATGAGCTCCAGCCCGGTCTGCTGCGGGCGGATGGTGAGCGGCACGCCGTTGATGACGACGCCGCGGTCGAGCAGCCGCTGGCGCGCCGGGGCGAGTGCGGGGCGTGTGTTGTTGGCGCCGTCGCCCACGACGTCTACCACGAGGCGGTCAGCGGGCCAGGGCAGCGCGTCGAAGAGCGCGTCGGCGGCCAGCATGCCGGCGCTGATGGAGGTGCTCTTCTGCGCCACCGACACGCCCGGCGCCACGACGCGGGCGACGAACCCGCCTGCCGCGGCGGCGCTGTCGATCAGCGTCCAATCCACCCGGACCGCCGCGGTGCTGGCGAACTCCACGTAGGCGAACGCGAACCGCCGCGACGTCAGGAGATCGAGCACCTCGGGCGACAGGATGGCTTCGGCATGGCTCTGCCGGACGATCGTCTGCTCCTCGAAGTCCATGGAGCCGCTGACGTCGACGACGAAGACGAGGGCCGTGTCCACGCTCTCCGCCGCGCGGGCGGGGAGGGCCGCTGCCGATGCCCAGAGCGCAGCCGCCGCAAGGCAGGTCCGCGCGCAGAATGCGGCGGCCGCGCCGGGCCGGCTGTCGCGAGGAAGGCGGCGGAGGAACGCTGTGCAAGGATTCGCCATGGTCCCAATCAGCGAGCGGATTCGGCTTTCGAAGCGCTGGACCGCGTGCGAGGCATCCTAGGCGGTCGGGGGACACGACGGCAACCGCATACAATCTCAGACGGCCAGGCTGTGCCGGCCGCCCGTTCCGGCAAGGTAGGCATCGAAGGCCGAGGCCACGATCCGCGCGAACGGTCGGCCGGCCTCCGTCACCCGCAGGGTCCCACCGTCGAGCTCGGCAAGGCCGCGGCGGAGCATTGGCCGAAGGTGGGGCACGGCGGACCGACGGACGCTCTCCGGCATGCCGCGGTCAAGATCGACAGTGCCACCGCAGAGCAGCGTCTCGATCAGCGCGGCGCGCTGGCGGTCGTCTTCGGTGAGGGCGGTGCCGCGCGCGGTCGCCAGCCGACCTTCCGCAATAGCCTGGCGGTAGGCGGCGATGTCCGGCGAGTTCTGCGCGTAGCCCGCCGGGAGCCGGCTGATGGCGGATGCGCCGAGCCCGATCAGGGCCGGCGCGGCGTCGGTCGTATAGCCCTGGAAGTTCCGCCGCAGCGTGCCGGCCGCCGCTGCATGCGCCAGCGGGTCGTCCGGCATCGCGAAGTGATCGAAGCCAACTGCGAAATATCCCGCGCCGAGAAGCACGTCGCGGATGGCGGTCATCTGCAAGAGACGCGCTTCGGCGCCGGGGAGCGCGGCCACGTCGATTCCGCCCTGGACCTTCTTCATCCACGGGACGTGCGCATAGCCGAAGACCGACAGGCGGCGCGGCCCGAGCCCGGCGGCCAGCCTCGCGGTCTCGGCCGCGCTCGCCTCCGTCTGGTGCGGCAGGCCGTACATCAGGTCGAAGCTCAGCGCATCGATCCCGGTCGCGCGGATGTCGGCGACGGCGCGCGCCACCTGATCGTACGGCTGCACGCGCCCGATGGCGGACTGCACCGCGGGGTCGAAGGTCTGCACGCCGAGGCTGACGCGGTTGACCCCGAGCCCGGCCAGCGAGCGGATCAACTCACCGGTGAGACGCCGCGGGTCGAGCTCGATCGCATGCTCCAGGCCGGCATCGAAGCGGAAGGCGTCGCGGAGGGCGGCAAGCACCCGTTCGAGCCCGCCGCTTCCGAGCTCGCTCGGCGTGCCGCCGCCCCAATGCAGATGCGTGAGCGGATATCCGCGCAACGGGGCCGCGAGGAGGGCGATCTCGGCGGCGAGCGTCGCGGCATAGGCGGAAAGCACCCGGCCGCTCTTCTCCGCCCGCGTGTGGCAGCCGCAATAGAAGCAGAGCTGCCGGCAGAACGGCACGTGGACGTAGACGGAAAGCGGCGTGCCCGCCGGCAGCGAAACGAGCCAGGCGCCGTAGCTTTCGGCGCCGATATCCGCGCGGAACTCGGCGGCAGTCGGGTAGGACGTGTAGCGCGGCACGCGCTCGGCCGCGAGCGCGATGAGGTCGGCGGATAGCATGGGGGCTGGTTACATGGAGCGCGCGCCGACACTTTGATTTTGCGCAAAGCGCACGAACGAGGGCGACGGATTCCGTTCGTCGGCCGCGCCGTCGCCGCGCTCGCCGGTCGCGGAGGGAAGCGGCTCAGCGCAGCCACAGAGGCGGTACCACGGAGGCGTACCATTGGTTGAGATTTCCGCCGGATTAGCTTAATGTCAGG
>CAZMJQ010000239.1:0-8674 GCA_964566475.1 uncultured Propylenella sp.
AACACTCGCGGTCCTTGCCGCGCTCCTTGCCGGGACGTCGATCGCCCAGGCACGGCCCTCCACCCTCAACATGACATGCGGCGAGGCGCAGGCGACTGTCGCCTCGTACGGCGCCGTCGTCATGAGTACCGGCGACCACACGTACGACCGGTTCGTGGTCCATAACGGATTCTGCCTCCCCACAGAGATCGCGCGGCCCGCTTCGGCTCCCACCCTTGACGCGAATTACTGCACGGTCGGCTATATCTGCGAGCAACGGCGAAACCGCTACAACGACTACTAAACCGTCAAGGCGTCCCAGCCTGCGTCGCGGCCGCCGAGGGACATCGTCACCCGGGACCGGCGCTCGCTATGCAAGAATGGAACGGGGCCGTAGAGGCCCCGTTTCGCGTCGTTCTGGGCCTCGGGGCCTACCACTCAGGCTTCGGGTAAAGGAGGTCGGCGACGCCCTCGAACTCATCCGTGGGATAGACGAACTTGAGCCCCTCCGGGTGCCACTGGGCAATCAGCACAGCGCGATCGGGGGGCAGGCCACGCTCGTCCCAGTAGAACGGGCCGAGGACCGTCTCTACCGGCTCTTCCTTGGTGCGTGCGTGCAGCCACTCGCTGAGCTCGAGATTGTCGGTCGTTCCGGTTGCGCGGACCGCCTGCTCGATGCCCTGGCAAACCGCGAAGGGAATGGCGGCGTCCTCGTCGGCTCCTTCGCCGAACTTCTCCTCGAAGGCGGCCAGGAAATCCTGATTGGTAATCTCCTCCCCGTTCAGCTCGCCGATCCAAGGGACGTCCGCATGCCATGAAGCGTGAATGACCACGCCGTTGGCGGCGTCACCCAGGCCGTCGCGGAACTCAAACTGAGTGCCCTGGCTAAGGTAGATCAGCTTCGGGGTCGCGTCGATCGTCTGCAGCGAGCGTGTGAGCTGGACTGCCTCCTCGGCCGATGCGGTCAGACCTACCACGAACTCCGCTCCGGAGCGCTTGATCGAGTTGGCCAGGTTCAGCCAGTCGGAGAAGCCTTCTTCCGGCCAGTGCTCCACCATCACAACCTCGATGCCCCCATCCGCCAAGTAACCGGGCGCCAGGTCGGCGATCGGCTCGCCGCCGCCCGGATTCTCCACCTTCAGACCGAGCAGGCCGGCGGCAATACCGTTGGCGAAGAAGTCGTCGGCGTGAACGACGGCGGCGGTCTTCGGCCGCTGGTCTTCGGGAATGCGGTCGGTCACCATCCTCACCACGGACTGTCCGATGTACTCGCCGGGCGCCTGCTGAAAGTAGAACTGATGCTTGTGGCCCTGCGTCCAGATGCGCAATGCGCCACCCGAGGGGACCGGATAGAGCATGTCGTATTTGTCGACGATCGCCGAGGTCGGGAAGGACAGCCTGGACGAGAACGTGCCGAACACGATGTCGACATTGTCGACGTTGATCAGCCGCTCGTACTGGGCGATCGCCGTCTCCGTGTCGGATCGATTGTCGCTCACGATCAGCTCGACGGGCCGGTCAAGCAGACCGCCCGCCTCGTTGATCATGCCGACGCAGAGCTCGAATCCCTGCCTGTGCTTCTCGCCGGTGACGGAAAAGTTGCCCGTGAGTGGCAACGAGGAACCGATCTTGATCGGTTCTTGCGCAAGGGCGGTTGTGGAAAGCACGAGCGTGCCGGCCAGCACCGCAAAGCCAGTTCCTCTTGCAACAGTCATATAGGATCCTCCCGTGCCGTCTGCCTCGAAAGCAAACGATTGCAGCCCTACACCTTACGGAACGTCCGCAAGGCTCATGCCGATCTGCGGAGGCTAACGCGCCTCCGCGCAAAAGGCCAGCTTCCAGAACGTGCAAACGATTGCGGTTTACCTCGGGCCTGATCCCAGGTTAAGAGGCTTCGGGCGTCAACCGCGAGGGATCAGGGGCGTGCGTATCGGCTTCATCGGGCTCGGCGACATGGGCCTTTGCATCGTGCCCAGGCTGATGGACGCCGGCCACACCGTGACCGGATGGAACCGGACAAGCGCTCGGGCGGAGCCCCTGCTGGCTTCCGGCATGCTGTGGGGCGCGAGCCCGAAGGCGGTGGCGGAGCAGTCCGAGATCGTTTTCGCGATCGTTACAGACGCCGCCGCGGTGCGGGCTGTCGCGTTAGGGGAGGACGGCGTCATCGCCGGACTCAGGCCGGACGGCATCTTCATCGATATGAGCACCATCGCGCCGGATGCCAGCTTGGAGATTTCCGCGGCATTCGAAGAGGCGGGGCTGACGATGATGGATGCCCCCCTTTCCGGCAGCCCACCAGTGGTGCAGGCCGGCAACGCCTCCATCATCGCAGCCGGCGACGAGGCCGCGTTCGAGCGCGTGAAGCCGGTGCTCCTCGCGATCGGTCGCCAGGCGCTCTATATCGGCCCGAGCGGCCAGGCCGTGCGCATGAAGGTGGCGCAGAACCTCTGCCTCGTCGTCGAGATGGTTGCCTTCTGCGAAGCGGTCGCCCTGGCAGAGAAGGGCGGGGTCAGGCGGGAGATCGCGGTGGAGGCCATGCTGAGCTCCGTCGCCGCCTCCCCCGTCATGGGCTATCGCGGACCCTTCATCCTCGACGGCAAGATGCCCGAGAAGCCGCTCGCCGACGTCACGCTGCAGCAGAAGGACATGCTGCTGGCGCTCGACATCGCCCGAAAGGACGGCGTGCCCGCGCCGCTCGCCGCTGCGGCCAACGAGATGCTCAACGCGTGCCGCGGGCTCGGCATCGATCACCGCGACTTCGTCACCGTCTACGACGTCTACCGCCGCCTGGGAGGAATGCTGAAGTGAAGAAGGAGCCGAAGCCGTATCGGACGCGCGTCGAGGACGTGCCTCTCGTCGAGGGCCTGAAGCGTGAGGACGGGTGGATCGACATGCAGGTGCGCTTCCTTATCGAGGAAGAGCGGGCGGGATCCGACAAGCTGACGTTCGGGTGGACGGTGATGAAGCCGGGCGCCAGCCACGAGAAGCACCGCCACTTCAACTGCGACGAGTTCCTCGTAGTCATGTCCGGCAGCGGCATCATCTTCACCGACGAAGGCGAGGAGCCCGCGACGAAGGGCGACGTCGTCTTCACGCCGCGCGGGCACTGGCACGGCTTCCGCAACACCTCTGACGAAGACGCGCTCCTCATCTGGGGATGGAGCGGCGCCGGCTCGCTGGAGGCAGCCGGCTACGAAGTCGGCCACTGAGGGAACCGCATTGACCGCAATCGAAGCTGACGATCCGCGGGTGGCGGCCGGCATGGCAGCGCTGCTCGCAAAGCGGCGCGAGCGGATCGCGGCCGGCGAGACGCCGGTCGGCTGGAAGGTCGGCTTCGGGGCCAAAGCCGCCATGGAGAAGCTCGGCATAACAGGGCCTCTTGTCGGGTTCCTGAGCGATGCGGGCCGCGTGGAGTCGGGCGGCCAGGTGTCGCTTGCCGGCTGGACGCAACCCCTGGCGGAGCCGGAAGTCGCGGTCCACATGGGCGCGGACCTTCCCGGAGGTGCCACCGAGGCGGAGGCGAAGGCGGCGATCGCCGGGCTCTCCGCCGCGATTGAGCTCGCCGACCTTGCATTCGCGCCCGAGGACGTCGAGGCGATCCTTCGCGGCAATATCTACCAGCGCCATCTGATCGCGGGTACACCCGACTTCTCTCGCGCAGGCGGGTCCGTGGCCGGGCTCAGCTCGCGCGTCATCCGCAACGGGGCGGAGGTCGCACACCAAACCGACCTTGAGGCGAATACTGGCCGGGTGCTCGATATCGTGCGCCACGTGGCCGGAGTCCTGGCGCATGCGGGCGAGCGCCTTCGCGCCGGGGAACTGATCATAACCGGCTCAATCGTGCCGCCGATCTTCGTTGCCGCCGGAGACCGCGAACTGGTGCATGACGTGGGGGGGCTCGGCCGCGTGTCTGTGCGGCTGACGCGCTGACGAGCAGGACGGGGACGTTAGTCCCGCTATCCCCACAACTCACCTAGGACGAAATTCCGGCTCTCGACGGCCCCCGCTTTTTCGGAGAGCATCGCATTCGTGAGAGGGCAGACGGTTCGGCAAAGGCAGGTCGGACAGCACGTTTGGATCTCTCGCCCGCGCCGGTTCTCCTCGGAGGGTCGGATTGCCTCGCGGGCCACTTGAAAGCTGCGCAGCGCAGCAATGCGAAGCGCAAGCGTCAGGTGGGCCGATGCTCCATGAACGGCGGCCAAACCGTTCGATGGGCCGGCGGGTCCGAAAGGGTCGGCCGGAGCCTGGGACTTCAGCGCTGAGGCGCTCAGGTTCAGACCCAGGCGATGCGGCGGCGCGCCGAAAGGCGTGGAGTCACAGAACCAGGGCTGATAGGGAGGCGTCGGTTGGCTTGTCCAAGCGGCGCCTTTCCTATTCGGGTGTCCGGTATCCCATCGGCGCTGAGCGTTGCGAGCGAAGGACAGCCCTACTCGGCGGCCCCCGTAATCGCGTTCGGTCCGCGGCGTGCCCAGCAGTCCGGCTTGGCCCTGCTCTTCCCCAGCGCCTCGGCCGTCTCGAAACCTGGCGCCAATGGAGGCGTTTCGTGGCGCAGGCTCCAACGACCGAAAAATCCGCCCCGCCCTCCCTCGATCCGCGTCGCCACGCGCTGTTCCTGGACTTCGACGGCGTGCTCGTCGAGATCGCGCCGACACCGGACGCGGTCCGGGTCGAGCCGGCCCTCCTGGAGCTGCTCGGGTATCTCAGCCTCCGGTTCGACGGCGCACTCGCCGTCATCTCCGGCAGGCGGATCGCCGATATCGACACCTTTCTCGCGCCGCTCTTGCTGCCGGCGTCCGGCGTGCATGGCCAGGAGGTCCGCACCTCATCAGGAGAGATCCGAACCAAGGCGCCCTCGCCGCAGATTGCCGAGGCGCGCCACCGCCTGCAGGCCGAGGTCGGGCCCGGCGACCGCCTTCGCCTGGAGGACAAGAAGGCGGCCCTCGTCCTCCATTTCCGCGAACATGCCGATCAGGCTGAACGCGCGCGTGCCCTCGCGGAAGAGGCGACGGACGGGCTTGGCGATCTGCACGTTGTGCCGGGGCACGCTATCGCCGAGATCCGCGAGCGCGGCGTGGATAAGGCCGGCGCCATCAGGACCATGATCGCGGCTCCCCCATTCAGCGGCCGCCCGCCGGTCTTCGTCGGCGACGACGTCACCGACGAGGACGGCTTCCAGGAAGTCGCCAGGAGCGGGGGATTCGGCGTGAAGGTGGGGCCGGGCGATACTGCCGCCGCCTACCAGCTTCCTGATGTGGCAGCGGTGCACCGTTGGCTCGCCACATTCGCCTGAAAGTCTGCATTGCGCCGGAACCCGAGCATTCGTCTTTGCATTGAAAAGCGGTGCTCCGAGGCCCAAATAAAGTGTCGAGAGGGAGGCGAATGAACCGGCTCGTGGCCATTTCGAACCGGGTCGGTCCGCTGAGCGACGAAGGCAGGGCGGGCGGCCTGGCGGTGGGTCTTGCGGATGCGCTGCGGCAGCGCGGCGGAATCTGGTTCGGCTGGTCGGGCGAGACGAGCGACGAGGGCACGCACGGTCCCTTGCACACCACGACGGAAGGCAAGGTGAAGCTTGTCACCGTCGACATGACGCAACCCGACCTCGATGCGTTTTACACCGGCTTTGCCAACCAGTCGCTCTGGCCGGTCCTCCATTACCGGACCGATCTCGCCAATTACGACCGGCGCAACGCCGAGACCTACGACCGCATCAACGAGCGGATCGGCGCCCGGGTCAGCGCGCTCCTGCAGCCGGGCGACCTAGTCTGGGTTCACGACTACCACTTCATCCCGCTCGGCGAGAAGATACGCGCCGGCGGCTATACCGGCGCCATCGGTTTCTTCCTGCACGTCCCGTTCCCGCCCCCGGAGGTGATCGCGACGCTGCCGCACGCGCATCGGCTCGTGCGGTCGATGCTGTCCTACGACCTGGTCGGCTTCCAGACGAAGATCGACCGCGACAACTTCGCCCGCTTCCTCGTGACCGAGTTCAACGGCGGAGAGATCGGAGACGGCTGGGTGGAGGCCGCGGGGCGCAAGATGCACGCAGGAGTCTTCCCGATCGGCATCGACACGCAGCGTTTCGCGAGCTTCGCCACCGGTGCCGACGGCAAGCGGCGCTTCGACCAGCTCCGCTCCGTGCTGCGCGACCGCAAGCAGATCATCGGCGTCGACCGGCTCGATTACTCCAAAGGCATCCCGGAGCGCCTCAGGGCGTTCGAGCGCCTGCTTGAGGACTATCCCGGGAACCGCAACAAGGCGAGCTTCTTACAGGTTGCCCCCATCTCACGTGGCGACGTGGAGGCCTACGCAGAGCTGCGCCGCGAGCTGGAGGAGCTGGCGGGTCATATCAACGGCATCTACGGCCTGCTCGACTGGACGCCCGTACGGATCATGACGCGCGGCTTCGCACGCAAGGGACTCGCGGGCCTCTACAGGGCGAGCCACGTGGCGCTCATCACGCCGCTGCGCGACGGGATGAACCTGGTGGCGAAGGAATATGTCGCGGCCCAGAACCCGGAAGACCCCGGCGTCCTCGTCCTGTCACGCTTCGCGGGAGCGGCCGCCGAGATGCACGAAGCGCTGATCGTCAACCCGTATGACATCTCCGATGTAGCCGAAGCGCTGCAGCGGGCGCTGCAGATGCCGCTCAAGGAGCGCAAGCGCCGCTGGACCGCGCTCATCCAGACGATCGGCAAAAGCAACGCCAGGAGCTGGTGCGATTCGTTCCTAGACGCCCTGGAATCCGCCATCGTCCGCCGACGGGACGAGGAAGCGAAGGGCGACCACGAACCAGACCCCGACCCGGACGACGACATGGGCGAGGTCACTCCGCTCTCCAAGGCAGCCGCCGCCCCGCGCAATCGCATCAAGAACCGCCCATTCTTACGGCCAACGGCCCTCAACTGAGCAAGCAGCGTTCGGCGCGGAGACATGGCTGAGTGAAAGGAGGCAAGATGCCCAGGCTACGCCGGCCGGTAAATCTTGGCCGCGGTGTCGTAGAGAATCGCCCGCTGCTCCGCCTTGGCGAGGTGAGAGACTGCCGCGCGATGGGCGTCGAGCAGGGCGGCATAATTCGTCCACAGCTTCTCGATCGGAAAGTTTGAGCCGAAGAGACATCTCTCCGCACCGAACAGCGCGACCGTCTCGCGCGCGATCCACGCGATGTGCTCCGGGTCGTTCCTGTGGATGAAGGTGCCGAGGCCGGAGAGCTTTGAGAAGACATTCGGGTGTGCCGCCAGCGCGCGCATGCTCTCCCGCCAGGCCGACCTGCCCGCTTCGGAAAGGTCCTCGAGCATCCCCGCATGCTGGAGGATCAGCGTCGTACCAGGGAAATCCGCGGCGAGCCTCGCTGCGGCTTCCATCTGGCTCCGGAAGACCTGCAGGTCGAACGTGAATCCGTAATCGGCGAGCGCCCCAAAATTCCGGCGGAAGAGCGGATCGTCGCATAGATCGGGACGCGACGCGAAGCGGTAGAGCTCGTTCTCGTGCCAATGAAGCTGCATGCGCACGCCGCGCATCAGCGGGTACTTCGCCAGGCGATCAAGCGCCGGCCGAACGTCGTCGGCCATGAAGTCGGCATAGCCGACGATGGCATGCGGCCAGCCGCTCTCGTCGGCCTGGCCCTGCACCCAGGCAACCTCGTCCTCCGCCTTGTCCGGCGGCCAGTTGGCCTGGACGTAGACCGACTTCTCCACGCCCGTGCCGGCGACGTCCGCCAGGAACTCGGAGATCGGGTAGTCGCGGCGGAGCGGCTCGTACGGACCGAAGATGCGCGGCACCATCGGGCCCTTGAGCCAGGGCAGGTCATCCTGCCGCCAGATGTGATGATGCGCGTCGATGACGGGGATGGTCATGTGCGGTACCGTCCCTCCTTCGTCATCCCGCGAGCGGCGCTACGCGGGGTCCATAATCCGTTCGGTCGACGGGAAAGTCGAACTGGTGATGCGCGCTCCTCGGATGCGTGTCGCTATGGGTCCCGGTCTCGGCCTGTCGGCCTAACCGGGATGACAACATCAAGGTTGGTGAGACCGATCATCCTCCGATCACCACCTTCTCTTCCGCCATGAAGTGGAAGCGCGAGGCGCAGTGCGCGGTGGCGTCGGCGCCGGCGGCCTTTCCTTCATCGGTGCCGAAGCCCTTGGCGCGCGCCTCCTCCGAATCCCACCACATCTCGCTGATGGCGTCGTAAGGCGAGTCGGGATTCTCGGCGATCAGGACGTTCATGCGGTAGGCGCGCATGCCGGGAATCTTCTCGCCGAGCTTCACGTGCTCATTGAGCGCCCAGTTCTTGAAGTCGTCGAAGCTCATCCCTTCCTTGCGCTTCAGCAGCGACATGACTTTCAGCATCGTTCTACCTTTCGTGAAGTGTTCTCGTAGCCCGGATGGAGCGAAGCGCGATCCGGGGAATTCTCTCGCGAGCCACACCCCGCATTTCGCTTCGCTCCATGCGGGCTACGCAGCCTTCGCCTGTATTCCGCGCAGCACTTTCTCCGGCGTGATCGGTAGCGAATCGACCCGAATGCCCACCGCGTCGAAGATGGCGTTGGCGATCGCCGGTATGGGCGAGTTCGCCGTCATCTCGCCGACGCCTTTGGCGCCGAACGGCCCGTCGTCCGACGGCCGCTCCAGAATGACGCCCTCGAAAGACGGGAGGTCGCCGGGGCCGGGCATCAGGTACTCGTTGAAATCGAGCGGC
>CAZMJQ010000240.1:0-7681 GCA_964566475.1 uncultured Propylenella sp.
AGCGCCCCGCTCCCTCCCCCTGCGGAGGGGAGACGAACGTGACAAGACCCCGGGCCGCAGGCCGCAGGCCGCAGGCCGCGGGACGGAGAACGCATGTACGCTGCCGTACGCACGGCGCCCAACCTTCTCCCAAGACTGGGAGAAGGTGCCGTTCGGCTCCGCCGAACGGCGGATGAGGGTTCAGCCCCGCGGCTCGCGCACACCGTCCTCAAGGCACGGCTCAAGGCCTTCTGCTCGCAATCCGCCGTCGCCAAGGCTTCGGTGGGCAAGCAAGGGGAGAGGGCTTGCGCGGTGCCGCGCGTCATCCTCACCCCGGCGGCGCGGCCCCATTCCGCTTCTCCCGCATCCCCCGGGCGAGGCCGAGCGCCGGCGGCAGGGTCCACACCAGGATGGTGAACACGCCCAGGCCGGCGGCGATGGGGCGCTCGAAGAAGGCGAGGAGGTCGCCGTCCGCCTTGATCATGGAGGTGACGAAGTTCGCCTCCAGCATGCCTCCGAGCACGATGCCGAGGATGCACGGGGCGATGGGGATGTCGTTCTCCTCCATGAAGAAGCCGAGCACCCCGAAGGCGAGCATCACGGTGACGTTGAAGACGGTGTTGTTGGTGGCGAACGAGCCGACGATGCAGAAGGCGAGGATGCACGGCATGAGGATGGTGCGCGGCACGCGGAGCAGCTGCTTGCCGAGCTTGATGGCGGTCCAGCCGAGCGGGACGAGGATCAGGTTCGCCAGGATGAAGACGATGAACACCGCGTAGATGTTCTCGGGGTTGAAGATGAACAGCGTCGGCCCGGGGTTCATCCCCTTCACGTAGAGCACGCCGATGACGATCGCGGTGATCGTGTCGCCCGGGATGCCGAAGACCAGCGCCGGCACCCACGCCGCGCCGAGCGCGGAATTGTTGGCGGAGGTGGCTTCGACGATGCCCTCCACGTGCCCCTTGCCGAATTTTTCGGGCGTGCGCGAGGTGCGCCTGCTGATGGCGTAGGCGACCCAGGCGGCGAGATCCGCGCCCGCGCCCGGCAGCGCGCCGATGGCGACGCCGAGCGCGTTGCCGCGCAGCTGCTGGCGCCAGTATGTCGCCACGAGCCGCCCCCAGCCGCGGAAGATGTTGCCGATCGCCGCCTGCGGCACGGTGACGTGCCGCGCCCCCGTCGCCGCGGCGCGCAGCACCTCTGAGACGGCGAACAGCCCGATCATGGCGGAGATGAAGTCGATGCCGCCGAGGAGGTCGACATTGCCGAAGGTGAAGCGCGGCACCGCCGCCGGATTGTTCAGCCCGATGGTGGAGACGAAGAGCCCGATCAGCAGGCTGACCAGCCCCTTCACGGGCGACCCCGACCCCACGAACGCCGCGCAGGTCAGCCCCAAGAGCGCCATCCAGAAATACTCGAACGAGGAGAACTTGAGCGCCACCTCCGCCAGGTACGGCGCCGCAACGATCAGCACCGCCGTGCCGAACAGGCCTCCCAGCGCGGAGAACAGCAGGTTGGCGCCCAGCGCCAGCTCCGCCTCCCCCCGCCGCGTCATGGCATACGCCTCCTCCGTGTAGGCGGCGGAGGCCGGCGTCCCCGGCATGCGCAGCAGCGTCGCGGGGATGTCGCCGGCGAAGATCGCCATGGCCGAGCAGGCGATCATCGCGCCGACCGCCGGCACCGGGTCCATGAAGAAGGTGACCGGCACGAGGAGCGCAATCGCCATGGTCGCCGTGAGCCCGGGGATGGCCCCGACGAACAGCCCGAACATCGCCGCGGCGACGATGGTGGTGAGCACGTCGAAGCGGAAGACCAGCTCCAGCGCCTGCTCGATCGCAACCATGCCTACCACCTGACCGGCGCCAGCACGCCCCAGGGCAGCGGCACGTAGAGGAACTCGCCGAAGATGTACTGGATGGCGATCGTCACGGCGATGGCGCTGACGATGCTCGTGACCCATCCCACGCCGAACATCCTGAGAAGCAGGAGGAGGATCGGCGCCATCGTCAGGATGAAGCCGAGCGAGTGCGACGCCAGGATGTAGAAGACGACGAGAGCGACCGTGACGACGACGTTGCGCACGCCGTGCCGCTCCCGCGCCCAGTCGGCCCAGGCGACGGCCGGCGCGTGCTGGCGGATGCCGGTGAAGACGAGCACGAATCCGCAGCCGGCCATGCCGATGGCGATCAGCGTCGGGAAAACGGCCGCGCCGTATTGCTGGCCGGGGATGTCGGGGAACGTCCGCGCATAGGCGGCGAGCGCTGCCGCGAAGACGAGCAGCGTCGCGCCGATGATCCAGTCGTTCAGACGCATAGCGGAGACAATGCCGCGGTGGGGTCGGTCCGCACCGTGAGAGACCCGCAGGACGAGGAGGCGCGCATCACGCCGCGTCCTCCCGCCCTGCCGACTCCGGTGCGAGACCGCGGAGGGGCGGTCTACTGTGCGATGCCCACTTCCTTCATGACGGAGCCGAGGCTCTCATTGCTCTCCTGCATGAAGGAAGCGAACTCCTCGCCCGGCGCCCAGCGCATGCCGAAGCCGCGGCTCGACATGAACTCCTTGTAGTCGTCGCTGTTATAGACGTTCTCCAGTGCCGGGATCAGCACGTCGACGACCTCCTGCGGCAGGCCGGCCGGGCCGACAATTCCGCGCCATGCGCCGATGTTCCAGCTGACGCCCACCGTCTCCTGTGTCGTCGGAACGTCCGGGAAGGCCGGGTTGCGCTCGCTCGACATGACGGCGAGGGATTTCACACGTCCGGCGTCGAGCAGCGAGCGCGCCTCCGGGATGGAGCAGGGGACGACATCGACGCCGCCCGCGACCATATCCTGCAGGCCGGGCGCCGCTCCCTCGCTCGGCACCCACACGACGGAATCGGGCGGCAATCCGAGCTCCGACAGGAGACCCGCGATGGCGAGGTGCCAAATCCCGCCCTGGCCCGTGCCGGACGCCTTGTACTGGCCGGGATTGGCCTTCACGTCCTCGATGAAGGCGTTGAGGTCGTTCCACTCGGAATCGGCTCGAACGCTGACGGCGGCGGGATCCTCGTTGACCAGCGCGAGCGGCGTATAGGCCTCCGATGTCAACTCGGTGAGGCCCTGCCAGTGCATCATGCCGATCTCGACCGTTGCGACGCCGAGCGTGTAGCCGTCGGCCTCGGCCTCCGCGATAGCCGAATGCCCGACCACGCCGGAGCCGCCGGTGCGGTTGACGACGTTCACCGGCTGGCCGAGCTCCTTCTCCAGGATGGAGCCGATGATGCGCCCGGTGGCGTCCGTTCCGCCGCCTGCGCCCCACGGCACGATCAGCGTGATGGGGCGGTCCGGATATTGCGCCTGAGCGTGGCCCGACATCCCGAGCGTCCCCGCCAACGCGATGGCGGCTGCGGCTGCAATGAAATGGCGTCGTTGCATGTTTTCCTCCGTGCTTGTTGTCGAGTGCGGGTACCGGTGCGCCTCGTCGGGAAACGCGGCGAGACCACGCTCGGAGATTGTCCGAGGCGTCGCCGCGGGTCAATTCGTGCACGGACGATTCGGGAGGCGGAACACAGTGGGTCGGTTGTGCCCGCCCGCCCGGCGGCGTTGCGTGAGAGTGGATTGCACGCCATGCTCGCCGCCTCACGGTTCGCGGAGGGTTTGCATGAGCGACATCGGGACTTCGCCGCTTGGGCGCTCCGGGCTTCGCGTGCCCAAGCTCGGCTTCGGCACGTCGGGGCTCGGCGACATGCCGGACACCTACGGCTACGGCGTCGACGAGGATCGGGCGAAGGCGACGGTGCGCGCCATCCTCGACGGGCCGGTTGGCTTTCTCGACACGGCGCGCAACTACGGCTTCGGCCGCAGCGAGGCGCGCGTCGGCGCCGTCATCCGCGAGCGCGGCGGCCTGCCCGACGGCTTCGTGCTCTCCACCAAGCTCGACCGCGACTCGGAGACCAACCGCTTCGACGCAGGTCGCGCGCGCCGCTCTCTCGAGGAGAGCCTGACCGCGCTGGGGCTCGACCGCATTCCGCTGCTCCACCTGCACGACCCGGAATACGTCACGCAGCTCGACGAGGTGACGGGCCCGGGCGGCGCCGTGGCGGAGCTCTTCAAGATGAAGGAGGAGGGGCTGGCTGAGGCGGTCGGCCTGGCGGCGGGACGCGTCGACGTGATGATGCCGATCCTCCGCGACTGGGACTTCGACGCCCTCATTACCCACAACCGCTTCACGCTGGTGAACCGCAACGCGGAAGGGATGATCGACCTCGCGCAATCGAAGGGAATCGCGGTGCTGAACGCTGCGCCCTATGCGAGCGGCGTGCTCGCGAAGGGATCCGGCTCGTACAAGCGCTACGTCTACCAGGAGGCGACGGACGAGATGCTCGATCCGGTGCGCCGCGTGGAAGCCATCTGCGCGAAGCACGGCGTGCCGCCCGGCGCCGCGGCGCTGCAGTTCTCCATGCGCGACCGGCGCATCGCCTCCACGATCTGCGGCGTCAGCAAGCCCGAGCGCGTGCGCCAGACGCTGGAATGGGCCGCATGGCCGGTTCCCGAGGGGATGTGGGCGGAGCTTGCGGCGCTTTCCTTCACAACCGAAGATCCGGAGGCGACGCGCGACTACAAGCTCGGCTGAGGTGCGCCGCGCCTGCGCTCAGCCGAGAGCGCGGATCGCGGCGTTCACCTCCGCCGCCTTCTCCATGTGCGGGATGTGCCCGGCGCCGGCAATGCGGACGACCTTGACCGGGGCGGGAAGATCGTCCGTGTGGCGGGCTGGGATGATCTGGTCTTCCTCCCCCCAGATCACCTGCACCGGCACGGCCAGCGAAGCGAGCGCCTCGCGCAGGGAACCGCGCTGGGTGTTGCCCTTGAAGTTGGCGTCGGCGATGGCGCGGAGCGCGGCAATGGCGCCGTCGAGGCGTTTGAACTTCAGCACCTCCTCGACCATGTCGGCCGTGATGAGGCGCGGGTCGGCGACAAGCATCTCCAGCACCGGCCGAAGCTTCCTCGCCCGGCTTTCACCGATGAAGCCTTCGATGAAGTCCTGCGACACTTCCCGGCCAAGTCCTGCCGGCGCTATCAGCGTGAGCGACGTCACGCGCTCGGCCGCAGTGGCGGCGACGTTGATCGCAATCGCGCCGCCGAGCGAATGGCCGACGAGGTGCGCTTTGTCGAGGCCGGCGGCCTCCATGTAGGCGAGCACCGCCGCGGCAAGGCCGGCGACGGAGCCGTCGCTCACCTCCTTCTGGGAGCCGCCATGGCCGGGAAGGTCGACGGCATGGACCGGCCGGTCTTCCGCAAGCTCCGCCTGGTTGAACATCCAGCTCATGAGGTCGCCGCCGAACCCGTGCAGGAGGAGGATCGGCGTGCCCGACTCCGGTCCGGCCCTCAGACGGCGAGTCCGTAGCCCGCCCGCATCGATCGTCTCCGGCTCCGGCGCGCCGTCCTCGTCCCGCTCGGCCGGCTTGAAGCTCTCCAGGAAGGCGGCGATGAAACGCTCCACCTCAGTGTCCGCAACGTCCGCCGGCGCGACGACGCCAAGGAGCGCGCCGACGGGCACTGTCTCGCCGTCCTGCACGACCTTTCTGCGGAGCATGCCGGAGACGGGGCTTTCGAAGACGTTGGCGATCTTCGTCGTTTCGATGTCCATGATCTCCTGCCCGGGAGCGATCTCCGCGCCTTCTTCCACGGCCCAGCGGGCGAGCAGGCCCTCCTCCATGGCGAGTCCCCATTTCGGCATGGTGATCGGCAGCACGGCCGCCGCGGCGCCCTCGCCACGGTCGGCGCCCTCGGGGGAATACGTGTCCTGCGGCGCCGGCATCACTCGGCGGCTTCCCTGGCGCCGTAGGCGACTGCTTCCGTCACCGCCGCCTCGATCTTCGCGACGGAGGGGATGTAGAGGTCCTCCAGCGCCGGCGAGAACGGGACAGGCGCGTGCGGCGCGGTGACGAGCCTGATCGGCGCCTTCAGAGCGCCGAACGCCTGCTCGGCAACGAGCCCTGCGATGTCGGCCGCCATGCCGCAGCGCGGATGCGCCTCGTCAACGACCACGAGACGGCCGGTCTCCTCCACCGTCTCCAGGATCGTCTCCGTGTCGAGCGGCGAGGTAGTGCGCGGATCGACGACCGTGCAGCCGACGCCCTTCTTCTTCAGATTGTCGGCTGCCTGGTTGGCGAAGTTGACCATGCGGCCGAAGGCCACGATCGTCACGTCGTCGCCTTCGCGCGTGACGTTCGCCTCGCCGAAGGGGATGGCGTAGGCCTCGTCAGGCACCTCCATCTCCTCGTCGTACATCGCCTTGTGCTCGAAGAAGATCACCGGGTCGTCGTCGCGGATCGCCTGGATGAGCAGTCCCTTCGCCTCGTAGGCGTTGGAGGGCAGCGCCACCTTAAGCCCGGGGATGTGCGTGAAGATCGGATAGAGGCATTGCGAGTGCTGCGAGGCGGCGCGGAAGCCGGCGCCGTACATCGTGCGCACGACCAGCGGCGTCACGGCCTTGCCGCCGAACATGTAGCGGAACTTTGCCGCCTGGTTGAAGATCTGGTCGAAGCAGACGCCCATGAAGTCGACGAACATCAGCTCGACGATCGGGCGGAGCCCCGTGGCGGCCGCGCCTGCCGCGGCGCCCACGAACGATATTTCGGCAAGGTGCGTGTCGAGCACACGATCCGGCCCGAACTGCGGGCGGAGGCCCTTGGTGACGCCGAGGGGGCCACCCCAGGCGTCCTGATCCCCTTCGGTGCCGGTCCCGCCGGAAATGTCCTCGCCCATGATGATGACGCGATGGTCGCGCTCCATCTCCTGGCGGATGGCCTCGTTGATCGCCTGACGATAGCTCTTCTTCGGCATGGCTCGCCCCTTCAGTACGAGAGATAGACGTCGGTCAGGAGATCGGCCTCGGACGGCATGGGCGCCGCCTTGGCGAGCATGAGGACCTGCGCGATCTCGCTCCTGATCTCGCGGTCGGCCGCGTCGAGCTCGTCCGCGTCGATGAGCGACGCCTCCACAACGCGCTGCCGGAACAGGTTGATCGGGTCCGCATTGGCGCGCGCCTCCGGCACTTCGTCGGGCAGCCGATAGGTCATCGCATCGCCCTCGAAGTGCCCGTAGAAGCGTGTCAGCTTCATGTGGAGCAGCGTCGGCCCGCCGCCGCTCCGCGCCCGTGCGATGGCCTCGCCCGCCGCCTCGTAGACGTCGAAGAAGTCCTGCCCGTTCACCTCGCGTGAGGGAATTCCGAAACCGGTGCCGCGACCCACCTGGCTTCCGCCAACCGACCACGATGAGGCCGTCGTCTCCGCATAGCCGTTGTCCTCCGCCACGAACACCATCGGCAGGTTCCATATCTTGGCCAGATTGTAGCTCTCGAGCACCGCGCCCTGGTTCGAGGCGCCGTCGCCGTAGAAGCAGACGCCGACCCCTCCGGTCTTCAGCGTCTTGGCGGTGAGCGCTGCGCCGCACACGAGCGGCGCGCCGGCGCCGACGATGCCGTTGGCGCCGAGCATGCCCTTTGACAGGTCGGCGATGTGCATGGAGCCGCCCTTGCCGCCGCAGAGCCCGTCCTTCCTGCCGAAGATCTCGTGCATCATGCCGGAAAGGTCGCAGCCCTTGGCGATGCAGTGGCCGTGCCCGCGATGCGTGGAGGCGATCGCGTCGCGGTCGTCGAGATGCATGCACACGCCCACGCCCGACGCCTCCTCGCCGGCATAGAGGTGCACGAAGCCCGGAATGTT
>CAZMJQ010000241.1:0-3358 GCA_964566475.1 uncultured Propylenella sp.
GAACTCGGCTCCGTCGCATCGTTGCAGACCGAGCTCGACCGTCTCGCAATCGTCAGCAAGAAGCGCAGTGATCGCAGCGGGCGATGCGCAGGCCGAAGGCGCTTCTCGCGTGGCGCTCTTTATCTGCTGCTGCAGAACCGCATCTACCGGGGTGATATCGTTCATCGGGGTACGCCATATCCCGGTTTGCACGAGGCAATCGTAGATGCGGACCTGTGGGATCAGGTGCAGGAACGACTGATCGCCAATCGCAAGGATCGGTTGAGCGGCAAGCGCGCCAAGCAGCCGAGCCTGCTGGCAGGTAGGATCTTTGATGGGAAGGGTAGGTCGATGACGCCAACCCATGCGGTCAAGAAGGGCAAGCGTTATCGCTACTACATCTCTGGCCACCTCAACACGAGCCGTGAGCAGAACGCAATTGACGGTCAGCGCGTTCCTGCCGGGGATGTCGAGGCACTTGTTGTCGGGCATCTGCGGCGGCTGCTTTCCTCACGGGAGGAATTAGGTGAAGTGATAGCGGTGACCGTTCTTGATGCCACAGAACTGACCACCGCGTTCGCGGCTGCCGCCGAACTTGAAAAGCGCTGGTCAAGTCTGTCCGTCACGAATGTGGCGTCGCTGGTTCATGCGGTTGTTGCAAGAGTTGACGTGGGCAAGCAAAGCCTCCGCCTCCAGATCAGCAGATCCGGCATTCTGCGAGCGTTGGAAGTTGGGGATGCAGGTAAGGCGAACGGGTCGGACCACGACGATATCATCACTATGGAGATCGATGTCCGTCTGGCAAGGGCAGGCAAAGGTATGCGAATGGTGATCGGCGGTGACACTGCTCGGAATGTCGACCCGGTTCTCGAGGGTCTGTTCGCAGAGGCGTTCAGTCTGCGGGACGACCTCCTGTCGGGCGGCTATGACAGTATCGAGGAGATGTCACGTAGGATGGCACTTGGGAAGGGCCATCTGACATCGCGCATCCGGCTGACCTACCTTGCGCCCGACGTTATTTGCTCAATTCTCGATGGCCAGCAGCCGGTCAGCTTGTCGGCAACCCGACTTCTGGCGGCGGCCAAGGACCTGCCGCATGATTGGGCCAGTCAGCGGACCTATCTCGCGTTCCAAAAGAGCTGACCGGCAGCCAGGTCCCCCGCGCGAAGCTCCACTTCCGTCACGAAAAAAGTCGCTGACAGAGACGAGGGCGTCGCTTCGCGGCTGGGCCCGCACGAATAGGGTCTCTCTTGGTGATGGATCCCGACTCCGGTCCCATAACCCACGGGAATTGCGGGATAAAATGTAACTATACCGGGAGACGAGAAATGGTGTGAAATCAGGAAGTTAGCTGGCTGGGGAACTAGGATTCGAACCTAGATCGACGGAGTCAGAGTCCGCTGTTCTACCGTTGAACTATTCCCCACCGAGGCCTGAATTGCGGCGATTTGGTCCGTATGGCCGGCGATGTCAACCCTCACGAAGGCTCGGCCGCCGGAATGAGGTGGCCGGATGCCCCGGACGCTGCATCGGTTGTCGCAACGTTGTCGCGTCCCGGTTTGCGTCGTCGCCTCCGAGCGCCTATCCTGCCGGCAACGCGATGAGGGGCGCGGCACGCCGCGGCCTCTCCAGAGAGCGAGCAGGACATGACAAGGGCCACGGACTCGGCTGAGCCGCTGTCCACGCCCGGTCCGGGAATGAATCTCGCCGAGCCGCCCGCGGGAGAGGCCGCAGGGCCGGTGCCCGGCGCTGTCGCGAGCGCGGCGGCTTCCGCCGACGCGCCCGCGCGACCGGACTGGATCGGCGGCGGCGAAGGCCGCGGGACCGGAAACGGCGGAGGCCGCCGGCGCGGAAACGGCCGGCGCGAGCACGGGCCGTTCTATGCCGCGCTCGACCTCGGCACCAACAATTGCAGGCTGCTGATCGCGGAGCCCTCCGGCGATTCCTTCCGCGTCGTCGATTCCTTCTCCCGCATCGTGCGGCTCGGCGAGGGGGTGGCGCGGGAGAGGAGGCTCAGGCCGGAGGCGATGGAGCGGGCCATCGGCGCGCTGCGCATCTGCAGCCGCAAGCTCGGCTACCGCCCGATGGCCGGCGCCCGGCTCATCGCCACCCAGGCGTGCCGGGTCGCCGAGAACGGCCAGGACTTCATGGACCGGGTGCGCCAGGAGACCGGCATCGCACTGGAGGTGGTGAGCCAGCGCACCGAGGCGCAGCTCGCGGCGGAAGGGTGCTTTACGCTCCTCGACCGCGAGGCCGACGGCGCGCTCCTCTTCGACATCGGCGGCGGGTCGTCGGAGATCGTGTGGATCGACCGGCGCCACCGGCGCCGCGGCGGGCTCATCCGCGCCTGGGTGTCGCTGCCGGTCGGCGTGGTCACGCTGGCGGAGCGCCATGGCGGCACGGAGGTGAGCAGTGCCGTCTTCGAGGCGATGGTCGACGACGTGCGCAGCGAGTTCTACCGCTTCCACGCGCGCTCGGCGCTGGGCGAGGCGGTGCGCAGCCGCGCCTTCCATTATCTCGGGACGTCGGGGACGGTGACGACGCTCGCTGGCGTGCACCTCGACCTGCCGCGCTACAACCGCCGTATGGTCGACGGGCTGTGGATGGAGGAGGCCGACATCGAGCTGATGATGACGAAGATCCGCGGCATGGACTACGAGGCGCGCCGCCTCAATCCGTGCATCGGCCGCGAACGCGCCGACCTCGTGCTGGCCGGCTGCGCGGTGTTCGAGGCGATCCGGCGCGAATGGCCGTGCAGCCGCCTGCGTGTGGCGGATCGCGGGCTGCGCGAGGGGATGCTGGTGCAGCTGATGCGCGCCGACGGCTACCTGCGCGGCCGCGGCCGGCAACCCGGCCAGTCCGCGCACCCGCAGTGAAGGCGGGGCGCAGCGGATCCGGCCAGCGCGAGCTGCGCAAGCGCGTCAAGACGGCACGCGGGCGCAAGGCCTCCTCGCAGCGCTGGCTCGAGCGCCAGCTCAACGACCCCTACGTCGCCCGCTCGAAGCACGAGGGCTACCGCTCGCGCGCCGCCTACAAGCTGATCGAGATCGACGACCGTTTCGGCTTCCTGAAGAAGGGCGCCCGCGTCGTCGATCTCGGGGCGGCGCCCGGCGGCTGGTCGCAGGTCGCTGCGGCGCGCGTCGGCGCGACCGGGGCGGAGCCGCTCGTCGTGGCGGTGGACTACCTGGAGATGGACCCGCTTCCCGGCGTCACAATCCTGGAGGCCGACTTCATGGACGAGGGCGCGCCGGAGCGCATCCGCGGGGCCCTCGGCGGCGCCATGGCGAACGTGGTGATGTCCGACATGGCGGCGCCGACCACGGGCCATAGAGCGACCGACCATCTGAAGATCGTGGCGCTCTGCGAGGCGGCGGCCGAG
>CAZMJQ010000242.1:0-5086 GCA_964566475.1 uncultured Propylenella sp.
TCGTATTCCTCGCTGAAATCGCCTGTCAGCATCAGGATTTTCTTGCCTGGCATGCGCCCGCTCCTCCCAAGGTCTCATTCAAACCGGACAGTCAGGATAGCACGTAGTATGGAAGCACGAAATTGCGCGCTGGCGCGATTCTCGGCATATCCTTTAGCCGGGTACTTCGGGAGGCCCGTGCCATGAGCGGCTTCGATATCGTCGTCATCGTTCTCGTCGTCTTCGCCGTGATCGTCGTCATATCGGCGGTCAAGACCGTGCCGCAGGGCCACAACTATACGGTTGAGCGCTTTGGCCGCTACACCAAGACGCTGAAGCCCGGGCTCAACATGATCGTCCCGTTCATAGACCGGCTCGGCGCCAGGATGAACATGATGGAGACGGTGCTCGACGTGCCGAGCCAGGAGGTGATCACCCGCGACAACGCGACGGTCACGGCGAACGGGATCACCTTCTATCAGGTGATGGACGCCGCGCGCGCCGCCTACGAGGTGAACCAGCTCGAGAACGCCATCCTCAACCTCACCATGACGAACATCCGCTCGGTCATGGGATCGATGGACCTCGACGAGCTCCTGTCGAACCGCGACGAGATTAACGAGCGGCTTCTGCGCGTCGTCGATGCCGCGTCTTCGCCCTGGGGCGTGAAGATCACGCGGATTGAGATCAAGGACATCGACCCGCCGCGCAACCTGGTCGATTCCATGGCACGGCAGATGATGGCGGAGCGCGAGAAGCGCGCCGCGATCCTGGAGGCGGAGGGCAAGCGCCAGGCAGAGATACTCAAAGCCGAGGGGCAGAAGCAGGCCCAGATACTGGAAGCCGAGGGTCGGCGCGAGGCGGCGTTCCGCGACGCGGAGGCGCGAGAGCGCGAGGCGGAGGCGGAAGCCAAGGCCACAACCTCGGTGAGCGAGGCGATCGCCGCGGGCGGCGTGCAGGCGATCAACTACTTCGTAGCGCAGCGCTACATCGAATCGCTCGAGGCGTTCGCCCGCTCGCCCAATCAGAAGACCTTCATCCTGCCCATCGAGGCGACGGGCGTCATCGGCGCGCTGGCAGGGATCAGCGAGATCGCACGCGAGACCTTCGTCGGCGAGAGACCGGGCTCGGCGCCGGCACGGCGGCCCGTCGGCACCGTGCCGGGCACCGGCGCTCCCGCCCGTCCGGGGTCGGCCGGCCCGGGCGACGGAGTCTGAGATGATCCTCGACGTCATCGAGGCGCTGGGCGGCTGGTCGTGGTGGATCCTCGGCCTCATCCTCCTCGGCGCAGAGGTGCTGCTGCCGGGCTTCTACTTCCTGTGGTTCGGCATCGCGGCGATTCTCATCGGCATCAGCGCCGTGCTGATCGACTGGCCGTGGCAGTTGCAGCTCATCGGCTTCGTGGTGCTTTCAGTCGCCACGGCGCTCATCGGCAGGCGCTTCGCCGGGACCGGCGAGGGCGATACCTCAGATCCGCACCTTAACCTCAGGGCAAGCCGGCTGGAGGGTCAGACCTTCGTTCTGACCGAGCCGATCGTGGAGGGCCGCGGCCGCATCCGGATCGACGATTCGGTCTGGCAGGTGCGTGGCCCGGACGCGCCCGCCGGCGCGCGCGTCGTGGTGACCGGCGCGGACGGGGCAACCCTCAACGTCGCGATGGCGTGACGCCGGGTTAAGCCGCGCCGATCTTGAGCAGATCGTGCATGTGCACGATGCCGACCGGCTTCCCGCGCTCCACCACGAGCAGCGCCATGATGGCGGCGCTGTTCAGCGTCTCCAGCGCCGATGCCACCAGCGCATCGGGCGCGATGGTCTTCGGGTCGGGCGTCATCACCTCCTCCACCGGCCGCGTGAGGATGTCGCCCGTCAGGTGGCGGCGGAGGTCGCCGTCGGTGATGATTCCCGCGAGCTTTCCGCTCGCGTCGGTGACGCCGAGACAGCCGAAGCCCTTCTGCGAGATGAGGAGCAGCGCCTCGTCCATCAGCGTGCCGAGCGGCGCCAGCGGCAGGCGCTCGCCCGTGTGCATCACGTCGCGCACATGTGTGAGGTTGGCGCCGAGCGAGCCGCCCGGATGGAACTTGTAGAAATCGTCGGCCGAGAAGCCGCCCTGCTCAAGGAGCGAGATGGCGAGCGCGTCGCCGAGCGCAAGCTGGATAAGCGTGGAGGTGGTGGGCGCGAGCCCGTGCGGGCAGGCCTCGTCCACGCGCGGCAGGATGAGCGCGATGTCGGCGGAGCGCGCCAGCGTCGAGTTGGGCCGCGAGGTGACGGCAATGAACGGCACTCGGAAGCGGCGCGAGTAGAAGACGATGTTCCTGAGCTCCGACGTCTCGCCCGACCAGGAGAGCGCCAGCACCACGTCGTGCGGCGCGATCATGCCGAGGTCGCCGTGGCTCGCCTCGGCCGGATGCACGAAGAAGGCAGGCGTGCCAGTGGAGGCGAGGGTCGCGGCGATCTTGGCGCCGACATGCCCGCTCTTGCCCATCCCGGTCACGACGACGCGCCCGGCGGCCTTCTCGATCATGGCGCAGGCGTTCTCGAACGGCTCGCGCATGTCGCCGGCGAGGGCCTGCTCCAACGCCATCAGGCCGGCCGCCTCCACCCGCAGCGTGCGAATCGCGGGCGAAAGCTCGGCGGAGAGGTCTGTGACGAGTTGCGGCTTACGGGCGGAAATGGGCACCATGGCTGGTCCTTGCTTGATCATCGTCTAGCACGACGGACTGCCGAGAGCGAGGCTCCGATCGCGGCGTCATTGAGGCCGCGGCGCGGAAAAAGCGGGTCAGCCCGCCTTCCGGACCTTAATGCAGTTGCGGCCAGCGTTCTTGGCTTCGTAGAGCGCCTCGTCTGCCAGCCGGATTCCCGTCTCCAGGTCGATTACGTTGGGGTCGATGACCGACAGCCCGAAGCTCGCCGTCACCGACACGTCCCCCTTGATGGTGGTGACGCGGCACCCGGCGATTGCGGTATGCAGGCGCTCGACCACGCTGTGCGCCGCGTCGAGCGGCGTGTCGGTCAGGAGGATGATGAATTCCTCCCCGCCGAAGCGCGCGACGACGTCGGTGCTTCTGAGATGCTCCCGGCAGCGATCGGCCACCATCGCAAGTACCATATCTCCGGCCGCATGGCCGTACGTGTCGTTCACCCCCTTGAAATGGTCGATATCGATCATGACGAAGGTGAGGGGCATTCCGCTCCGCCTCGCCCTTTGAAACTCGCGCTCCGCCAGCTTCAGGAAGCCGCGCCGGTTGAGCGTGTTGGTCAGCTGGTCCGTCTCCGACAGCCGCTCCAGCTCGGCGATCAGGCGCCTTCGCTCCGTTATGTCGCGCATGTTCACGACCAGTCCGCCGATCGCCGGCTCGTGCAGGAGGTTCCGGCCGGTCATCTCGAATTCGCGGGCCGTGCCGTCGGCATGCCGCGCCCTGAGCTCGACTGTGGCGCTTGCGTTCGGGGCGGCCACAAGGCCCGCGATGAACTCCTGCAGAGATGGCGCCTGCTCCACCGGCACGAAGTCTTCGAGCGGCCGTCCGATCATGTCCTTCGTGTCGTGGCCCAGGATGCGCCTGGCGCTCGATGCCTCGTAGGTGACCGCTCCTGCGTTGTTCAGGATGGTGACGATATCGGAGGAATTGCTGTGCAGCGCGCGCAGCCGCTCCTCGCTGTGTTTCAGCGTCAACGCCTCCTGCGCCGTCAGCGTTGCGAGCTTCCGATCGAAGAACGCCGTAAGCAGTCCGATGAGCAGCAGGAATGAGAATACGCCGGCGAGCGCCACGCCGAGGAGGCCGGGCTCGATCTCCGGACGGAGGGAGGTCGAATGGTGCCCATTGACCCTGAATGTCGCGGCGGTCATGGCCGTGTAGTGCATACCCGAGATCGCGGCCCCCATGACCGCGGAGGCAAACAGGCGCTCCCGAACTCCTCTCGTGCGGAAAGCTAGCCAGAAGGCTGCGGTGGCGGCGACGATCGCGATGACGACCGAGGCAAGCACGAGCCACGGGTCGTAGACTACGGTCAGGCCAGGCATGTGCATCGCCGCCATGCCCGTGTAGTGCATCGTGACCACGCCAAGTCCGGCCAGCAGTCCGGCTCCCAGCAAGGGCATGAGGCCGGTGCCGAGGCGGCTCACCGTCAGCAGTCCGATGCCCGTCACGACGACAGGGAGGACGAGCGACAGGAGGGTGAGTTGGACATCGTAGGTAACCGGCATCGGCATGCTGAAGGCCAGCATGCCGATGAAGTGCATCGTCCAGATGCCGCCCCCCAGCGCCAGGGACGCCGCCAGCAGCCACCAGAAGAGCTGCGCTGCGCCCGCCGCCGCGAGGAGCCGCCCCGACAGGTTCAACGCGGTGAATGACGCAAGGATCGCGACGGCGATCGAAAGCGTCACCAGGACCGGATCGTAGGTGCCGTGCATAGCCATTCGCCCATCTTTCACCCATCCGCTTGAATTTCATCTTAACCGGCGGAGCGATTCTGTCGTGATTCTGCGTGGGCCGCCGCATCGGGCGCTGCCGGAGGCCGCAGCGGAAAGGTCTGTTAGACCCTCACCTTTTCCACATTTTCCTGGGGGTTTGAGGGTGGTCAGTGGACCGGAGCAACGGTGGAGCAACGGGCTTTGATCAGTTTCCGTTCACGGTGCGGGCGCGGAGTGTCCTGGCGGGACAACGGCGTGAGAGGAGCGGCGGCGGGCGGGCGTGATTCTGGGGAGGCTAGTTAGCGGCGGCCCCCCGAACTACCATATCTACAACCAGCCAATCATCGACGGAGTAGGCCCGATGAAAAATTCCACCTTCCTTGCTCAGCTAATTGGGCCTGTCTTCGTCGTTATGGGCGCCGGCATGCTGGTCAGTCCTCGGGACTATCGCACGATGGCGGAAGAGTTCCTGCGCAGCCGCGCCCTCATCTACATCGCTGGGCTAATGGCGCTTGTGCCGGGACTTGCCATCGTGCTCACGCACAATGTTTGGATATCCGACTGGCGCCTCATCATCACACTGCTCGGATGGCTGGGCGTAATCGGCGGAGTATTCCGCCTTCTCTTCCCGCAACAAGTGACCGCGATCGGATCGAGGATGCTTGGACGTCCTGAGTGGCTGCGCATTCCGGGGGCGAT
>CAZMJQ010000243.1:0-3464 GCA_964566475.1 uncultured Propylenella sp.
AGCTTCAGCACGAGCAGCGTGGCGTCGCGCTTGGCGCGCGCGAGCGCATCGCCTTCGAAGCGCCACGGCGCCCACAGGCGCTCGGGCTCGGCGAGCCAGAAGGGCTTGGGGAGCGAGCCGGCAATCGTGGTCGGGAAAAGCTCCATCCGCCATGTTTGCCATGGATCGCCAGCGGAGTCTCGCCTGGAGACGCCGCGGCGCCGGGACTTGCCCCGGCGCCGTGAACCGGATCAGGCAGCCTCGGCGGCGCGGAAGCGGTCGCCGGTGCACAAGCGGGCCACGGCCTCCACGTGCCGGTGGTCCGTGCCGCAGCAGCCGCCGAGCACGTTGATGTGCGGCAGCCTCGTCAGGATGTCGCGGTACTCGAAGCCGAACGCTGCCGGATCGCCGTCGTCGAGCTCCGTCGCCGCGTCCAGCTCGGCGTGCGAGCAGGTCGATGCGTTGGCCCGGATGCCGCGGATGCGCTTCGTCCAGGCCTCGCCGGCCTCCAGCACTTCGGCGAAATGCGTCGGGTGCGCGCAGTTGACCATGTAGTAGGCCGGCGCGCCGCCCGTCTCCGCGTCGACCGCCTCGATCGCCTCCTTCAGCGTCTGGCCGGTCGGCAGGCGTCCGTCGGTCTCCGTCGTGAGGGAGATGACGGAGGGAATGCCCGCCGCTTGGGCCGCTCTTGCGACGCCGATCGCCTCCTCGACGTAATTCATGGTGATCGCCGTCACCATGTCGGCGTCCGCCGCGGCGAAGCTCGCGATCTGCTCGGCGTGATACGCCTCCGCCTGGGAGACGCTCATGGCGACGCCCGGCACATAGCCGTCGCCGCGCGGGCCGATCTGGCCGGAGACGACCATGGGTGTGTCCGCCGTCTCCATCTCGTTGCGGATCGACGCAAGCAGCGCGACGGAGGCGCGGTTCGTCCAGTCGAGCTCGGCGGGCGTATAGCCGAGCTTCTCGCCCCAGTCGCGGCTCGCGCGCCAGGTCGGGCTCTCCAGCACGAAGCCGGTGCCCTTGGCGCGTGCGATCGCCGCGTAGAGCATGAAATAGTCGCGCAGCCGGTCGCGTCCCGCCGCGTCCTTCATCAGGACGAAGGCGGCGAAGCAGGGGAGGTCCCGGCCGTCGTGGAAGACGAGCGTAGTCTCCAGCCCGCCGTCGGTCAGGAACAGCTTGCCCGCAAGCTGCGGAAGGGCGTCTCGGTATCTTGGCATACTCGGTTTCCTCATCTCGGCATGTGGGTCGTGTCGTCGGCTCCGACACACCCGTCGGCCTCCGCCCCCGGGAGGATGGGCGCTGAAGTCCGTCGTCTGGAGCTTGATGCGGGGCGCTGTGCCGCACAGGCCCCACGAAGGTCGCCGGATGTGCAGCAGCAATGTTTCAGACGGTTTTCGTCGCGGCGCCCCGTTTGTTTCGTGGTCACCGCAATTGCGTTTCGCGGAGGAGAAAGAGAAACGGCGCCTCGGCCTACCAGATCGCCAAGAACCGTCGGACCAGCATCGATATGACCGAGAAATACTGCGCCTCTCATGTCAAGACCGGTCTTGATACAGAAGCGACAAATAGAAGGAAGCAAACACGTTAAAAAAACGAGCAACCAGACGCAACACGGTAGCAACTTATAGCAGAAAATGCTTGGCCTGTCCGGCCCAGACCGCTATATCCGGATTCGTCACGCGGGCGTGGCGGAATGGTAGACGCAACGGACTTGATGGAAAGTTGAGTGCCCTTGGGGAAACCCAGGGTGCAGAACTGCTCAAATTCGGGGAACCCTGTGAGATGGCGATCCCGAGCCAAGCCCGGCGGAAAGCAGTTTCCGACGGGAAGGTGTAGAGACTAGACGGGCAGCACCTAAGCGCCGGACCGGCGTAAGGTGAAGGGATAGTCCAGACCGCAAACCGAGCCGGTGCCGAAGGCACGCAAGGCGAAGGGCGGCGAAAGCCGTAGCTGGTAAGAAAATCCGTTGGGCGTATGCCCGTGGGGGTTCGAGTCCCCCCGCCCGCACCATCAGGCTGGGAGGGCAGGTTGGTGTCGCTGACACCAGCACAACCAGTCATCGCGGAGCAAGAAGCACGGGCTGGGCCTTCAGGTCGTGGCCTTGGCCCAGCCCACCGTCGCTTGGGAGGGGCGACTACTCGCCTTTGTGTGCCTCTCCGGCCCCGCCGACTGAGACGATATTGAAGGGCATGCCTTCGACGGTGATCTGCCCGGCCCTTTCGAACGATATCGCATCGACAAGATGCAACAGGCCGTTCAGCGGGTCGGTTACGACGACCTGGTCGCCGGCCACTGCCACGCGCGGCCGCGGATCGCTCCAATGGCCATCCATCGAGTAGGGATCGGTCAGACTGAGCGAATTCTCGATCGCTCCCTTCACCACGTCGAGCCGGTGAAGCTGGCCGTCTTCAGTGAAGACGTAGGCGAACCTGGGCCGGATCGGATCGACCGCGAAATGCACGCGGCGAGTCGGGAGCACGACCAAGCGAAAGGCATCGTCATCGCTCTTTGCGGTCGCTTCGATCAGCACCACCTTGTCGGCGCCGTAATTGCCGAGGAAGTACTGCATGCCCTTGCCGCCGATGAGCGTCGTCGATTTGCCGTCAGGCAGGGCATCCGGGTAGGGCAGGTGCTCGATTTCCGGCCCGCCCTCGCCCTGCGTGACGATCAGCAATCCCGTGGCGCAGGCAAACGCCAGTATGTTGCCGGAAGACGCCTCACCATGCAGGTCCGGGCACTCGGCGATATCGCCGACCTGCGCGCCGCTCTCGTCAACGATTCGAATACCGACCGGGAGCTCGTCCGGGTCCTCCGCGTTCGGTTCCGACAGGAGGACATGGGAGCCATAGGCAACAGCGACGCCGTGATGCGGGGCGTCCGTCCTCACTTCTTTGTAGTCAGCCCCGCCTTCCAGCGCCGTGCTCTCCGTTATGATGCGGGCGACGCCCTCACCATCGAAGAAGGCCGCGAACGCGCCGTCATGCTCGACGAAATGCGAGGGCTTTTCGCCCCGGATATCGGTGCCGGTCAGCTCTGGCGCTTCCACGTCGATGTCGCCGTGATCGCCATGATCGTCGAAGGAAATGCCGCTCAGGATGGCGGTCACCAAGCCGGCATCCGCCTGGCGGACAAATACGACGCGTCCGCTTTCGCTGCGATAAAGAACCGCCGGACTCTGGATTGGGAATGTCTCGATCGTCTCGCCATTGAGCGCATCGATCACCGTCACCTTCGGCTCGGCATGATCGGAGACGAACAGGCGCCAGGCCGTCACCTCTCCTGCATGGCCCGCGCCTGCCGATAGCGACAGGGCGAGGGCACTCACGACGCCTGCAGTTCGAATGGCTCTCATCTACTCCTCCTTTGATGTTGTAACATAACAAGTGCAACCCGAAGAAGAGGCGGATTGCTCCGCCTTCTCTGGTCCCGTCGCTCGCGATCAGCTTCCGAGAATGGCGCCTTTGATCGTGTTCACGTTGTGA
>CAZMJQ010000244.1:0-13617 GCA_964566475.1 uncultured Propylenella sp.
CGCAGCAGCTGGGCGTGCGTGCCCTGCTCCACGATCCGCCCCTCGTCCATCACCACCAGGCGGTCGAGCGCGGCGATGGTGGAGAGGCGGTGGGCGATGGCGATCACCGTCTTGTCGCGCATCAGATCCTTCAGGCTCTCCTGGATCACCGCCTCGACCTCCGAATCGAGCGAGGAGGTCGCCTCGTCGAGGATGAGGATCGGCGCGTTCTTGAGGATGACGCGGGCGATGGCGATCCGCTGGCGCTGGCCGCCGGAGAGCTTCACCCCGCGCTCTCCCACATAGGCTTCGTATCCGGTGCGCCCGCGCGGGTCGACCAGCCCGTCGATGAAGCTGTCCGCGCTCGCCACCGCCGCCGCCTCGCGGATCGACGCCTCGTCGGCGTCCGGCTTGCCGTAGCGGATGTTTTCACGGACGGATCGATGCAGGAGCGAGGTATCCTGCGTCACCATGCCGATCGCCGCGCGCAGCGTGTCCTGCTCCACGCCAGCGATGTCCTGGCCGTCGATCAGGATGCGCCCCTCGTCGAGCTGGTAGAAGCGCAGCAAAAGGTTGACGAGCGTCGATTTTCCGGCGCCGGACGGGCCGACCAGGCCGACCTTCTCGCCCGGCTTCACCGTCAGCGACAGGTCGCGGATGACGCGGTCGCCCTTGCCGTAGCGGAACGTGACGTTCTGGAACGCGATCTCGCCTTCGCGCACGACTAGCGGCGCGGAGCCCGGCCGGTCGGTCGAGTGGTTGGGCTGCGAGATCGTGACGATGCCGTTCTCGATGGTGCCGACGTTTTCGAACAGCGACGTGATCGACCGCAGGATCCAGCCCGACATGTGGTTGAGCCGCAGCACAACGGCATTGGCCGCGGCGATGGCGCCGAGCGACATCTCGCCGAGGGTCCACAGCCACACGGACAGCGCTGCGACGGCGAAGACGAAGAGCGAGTTGATGATCGTCAGCGCCGCCGTCATCCCCACGATGGAGCGCATCAGCAAGCGGGCGGCGGAAAGCTGGCGCTCGAAGGCTTCGCGGCCGAACTTCTCCTCGCGCGAGGCGTGCGCGAAGAGCTTGACGGACATGATGTTGGTGAAGCCGTCGACGACGCGGCCGGAGAGACCTGAATTGGCCTCCGAAAGGGCCGCGGAGCGCATACGGACCGGCGGCACGAGCGTCACGATGACGGCGCCGTAGAGCCCCGCCCAGACGACCAGCGGCACGAGCAGGCGCCAGTCGAAGCTGGCCAGCATGACCAGCGTGCCGATGAGGTAGACGACCAGGTACCAGACGCCGTCGATGACGTTCACGACGCTTTCGCGCAGCGCCATGCCGGTCTGCATCACCTTCTGGCTGATACGCCCGGCGAAATCGTTCTGAAAGTAGCCCAGGCTCTGACGGATCACGTAGCGGTAGCTGCGCCAGCGCACCAGCGTGGTGAGGCTCGGCACGATGGAGAGGTTGACCATCGCGCGCGACAGGATGGTGAAGACCGGCCTGACGACGAGCACGACGAATCCCATGGCCGCGAGAAGCCAGGCATTGTCCGGAACGAACCGCTCCGGGCTCGATGCCGACATGAGGTCGACGAGGGACCCGAGGAAGGCGAACATCGCCAGCTCGGTCAGCGATGCGATGAGTGAGACGGCCAGAGTCGCAAAGATCAGTCCGCGAATCGGCTCCAGGTAATGCCGGTAGAAGCGGGCGAGCGAGACGGGCGGACGCTGCACGCTCGAGGCGACGAGCGGGTCCACCAACTGCTCGAAGCCGTCATAACTAAGGGCTCGAAGAATCCGCTTCACCAAATGTCTTGCTCCGGTCGAATCCCTCCGACCCTGGAGCGGGCACGTGGGAAGGAAGAAGTGAGTCTCTGGTCAATCTAATGGCTGGCCACGGCTTTTTCGAGACTCGCTGCCTCACATTTACCCGCCGTGGAAACCCGACCGGGATCAGGCGCGGCAGTTCCCGGCGAATTGGCGGGACCTTTCCCGGCCCCTCGCGATGCGCTACTCGCCCACACCATGAGCTCAATCGACGAACCGGCGTCCGCGGAGAGCGCCAGCGACGGTCTCGGGATGCGGAAGGCCGCAGCGCGGCGCTGGTTCGAAGCGCTGCGCGACGATGTCTGCACCGCCTTCGAAAAGATCGAGGACGATCTGCCGCCCGGCGCCCCGCTCTCGAAATCCTCGCCCGGCCGTTTCGAGCGCACGCCCTGGCAGCGCACGGACCACGGCGGCGCGGCGGGCGGCGGCGGTGTGATGTCCCTGATGCGCGGGCGCGTGTTCGAGAAGGTCGGCGTGCACGTCTCCACCGTCCACGGGGAGTTCGCACCGGAGCTCCGCGGCCAGGTCCCCGGCGCTGAAGAAGACCCGCGCTTCTGGGCCTCGGGCATCTCGCTCATCGCCCATATGCAGAGCCCGCACGTTCCCGCCGTTCACATGAACACGCGCATGGTCGTGACCACGAAGGCCTGGTTCGGGGGCGGCGCCGACCTGACGCCCGTGCTCGACCGCCGGCGCACGCAGGACGACCCGGATTCCGTCGCCTTCCACGCCGCAATGCAGGCGGCCTGCGGCAGGCATCCGCACGTCGACTATGCGCGCTACAAGGCGTGGTGCGACGAATATTTCTGGCTGAAACACCGGGGCGAGCCGCGCGGCATTGGCGGGATATTCTACGACTACCTCGATTCCGCCGGCGAGGGCTCCGGCGACTGGGACGCGGATTTCGCCTTCACGCAGGACGTCGGCCGCGCCTTCCTCGCCGTCTACCCGGAGCTGGTGCGCAGAAATTTCGCCGTCTCGTGGGCGGAGGCGGACCGCGAGGAGCAGCTGGTCCGCCGCGGCCGCTATGTGGAGTTCAACCTGCTCTACGACCGCGGCACGGTCTTCGGGCTGAGGACGGGCGGAAACGTCGAATCCATCCTCTCCTCCATGCCGCCCGTGGTGAAGTGGCCCTGATCCCCTCCGGCACCGGGGTCGAACGTGCGCGGTGGGGCGCGGTGGGTAATCGCGGTCGACACCAACATCCTCGTTTATGCTCACCGCAGCGATTCTCCCTATCCCCTCCGATTTGATCTGCCGCAACCCCATCGCTACGTGGCCCGTTATCGTTTCTCCCAGGCAGAACCGAAGGAGGACGCCATGAAGCGCATTCAGTGCGGAGACCTCGTGCCGGGCTGCACCTTCAAGGCGCAGGCGGAGACCGACGCGGAAGTGCTGCACGTGGAAACCGATCACGTGCGCAACGTTCACGGCCTCGATGTTACCCCACAGTTCCTCGAGCGCGCCCGCGGGCGCATCCAGGACGTTGAACACGCGACCGCGGGCGATCGCAACGGCTGACGGCCGGATCGGCGCCTAGAGTCTGAGCAGCGCTTCGCGGTCAAGGGCGAAGCCGCTCTCGATCCAGCGGTCTTCAAGCTCGCGCAGGCGCTTGCCGACCGCGGGCCCGGGCTCTGTGCCCGCGGCGACGATATCTTTGCCGCTCACTGGAAATGTCGGCCTCTGCCAGCGTTGGACCCGGCTCAGGAGCGCGCGGCAGCGCCCGACCGCATCGGCATTGCCCTTGTCCGCCTCGCGGGCAAGCGCATGGCGGAGCCGGTCGACAGTGCCGTCCTGCCCGGCGCGGTAGAGCGTCCTGGCGAAATCCGCTTCGGAGGTGTCCGGGTCAGGCTCCGGCGCGTTGGCCCATGCTGTGAGCCGCGCCGCCTCGCTGCGGGAGAGGCGCAACCGCTCGGCCAGCGCGTCGATGCGGGCGCGGTGCGGCGGGAGGATCGCCTCCAGCCGGAGGAGCGGGTCCGGCTCCCAGCCTTCGGCCTTCTCCGCCGCGACGAGGCGGTGGACGGCGTCGATCCCCCAGCTCTCCGGCAGCGTCTTCTGCAGAACCTCCGTGGTGCGCATCCACAGGAGCGCGCGGCCCGGCTCCGGCGCCGAGAGCAGCCGCTTCAGCTCAGCCCAGACCCGCTCCGCCGAGAGCGTCGCAATGCCGGACTTCAGCCGGGCGCAGGCCTTCAGCCCGTCCGCGTCCGGGCGGCCTGAGCCGTACCAGGCGAAGAAGCGGAAGAAGCGGAGGATCCTGAGATAGTCCTCGCGGATGCGGGCCTCCGCATCGCCGATGAAGCGCACGCGCCCCGCTTTCAGGTCGGACCGCCCGTCGAGCGGATCGAACACCTCGCCTTGCGCGTCGCAGTAGAGCGCGTTGATCGTCAGGTCGCGCCGCGCCGCATCCTCCTTCCAGTCCGTGGTGAACGCCACGACGGCGCGGCGGCCGTCGGTCTCCACGTCACGCCTCAGCGTCGTCACCTCGAAGGGGCGGCCTTCGGCGACCACGGTGATTGTGCCGTGCTCGATGCCGGTCGGCACCGTCTTGAGGCCCGCCGCCTCGCAGCGCGCGACGACCTCGTTGGGCGTCAGGATCGTCGCGAAGTCGGCGTCCGCCACGGACCGGCCGAGTAGCGCGTCGCGCACCGCGCCGCCGACGATGCGGGTCGCGCCCGCTTCGGCGTCCAGCGCCGCGAAGACGCTACGCACCTGCGGGTCGCGGAGCAGGTCCCAGCCGGCGAGCGCCGCCGTCATGCGCTGCGGCCCGGCGCTTCGTCGCCGTAGAGGCGCTCGTAGAGGATACGCAGGATGCCGGCCGTGATCCCCCAGATGTGGCGGTCCTCGTAGGGCATTTCGAAGTAGACGCGCCGCGCGCCGTTCCACATGCGGCTGCCGGTGTGGTGGTTCACCGGATCCATCAGGAACGACAACGGCACCTCGAAGATGTCGTCGACCTCGGCAGGATTGAGCCTGATCTCGAAGCCCGGCTTCACGATCGCGACGACCGGCGTCACGTGATAGCCCGACCCGGTCAGGTAGTCGGGCGCGCGGCAGAGCGTTTCCACGAATTGCGGCGGAAGCCCGATCTCCTCCTCCGCCTCGCGCAGCGCCGCGGCTTCCGCGCTCTCGTCGTCGGCATCGATGCGGCCGCCGGGAAACGCGATCTGCCCGGCATGCGACCTGAGCCCGCTCGTGCGCAGGGTAAAGAGGACGGTCGCCTCCGGCTCGCGGTGCATCACCGGGATGAGCACCGCCGCCTCCCGCCGCGGCATGCCGAGCAGCATGTCGGCGATCTCCGGATTGAAGGAATGGTCGCCCATTGCCTCGCCCGAATGAGGCGTCAGCCGCTGCCTCGCGCGGCGGCGCACGTCCTCCGCCGAGTACGGCCGCGGTTCAGCCACCTTCCGCCTCCGGGAAAGCGAAGAAAACGCCGCCGGACCACAGGCCCAGGGCGCCGTCCTTCTCCTCGGCCAGATCGACGAGCTCAAGGGCGAGCGGGCGCGTCGCAAGCGCCTCGAGGCCGCCGCGGACGCGCAGGTAGGGCTTCAGCCCGCCGGTCTCCGCCTCCGTCGCGAAGCGCAGCGGATGTTCACGATTCGCCGCGACGACGTCGCCGACATTGGTGCGGAACGTGAGCACGCGCGATGCGCCCTCCCCCTCGGTCAGAGCCTCCACGGCAAGAAACGGCGCGTCCTCCACCTCGATGCCGATCCGTTCGACGGGCGTCACGAGAACGTGACGGCCGTCCGGGTCGCGCCGCAGAACGGAGGCAAAGAGCCGCACCAGGGCCTCGCGGCCGATCGGGCTACCGCGATAGTGCCATGTCCCGTCGGCGGCGATCCGCATGTCGATCTCGCCGCAATAGGGCGGGTTCCAGCGCTCTACCGGGCGGGCCTTCGCCTGCTGGCCCGCCTCGGCGACCAGCGCGGCAAGACCGGCAGGCAGTCCCTTCGTCTCGTTCGGCACGCGCCTTGCAGCCCTCATCCTCGCGTCGCCCGCAACCGCCGCGATTTCGGTTTTCCGATTGCCCGCTGGGTGACACAATCGCCAGCCAGGGAATCACTCCCTAGATAACGTCCTGCACCGACTTATGGATACCGCCTCATGAGCGCAATCGACCCCTCCCCCGTCGGCACCGAGCCCATACTGGAGGAGGCCAAGGCCACGGCGGCCAAGCTCCTGGATGCCCGCTCGGCGGTGGGGGAGGTGATCTTCGGTCAGGAGACCGTCGTGGAACGGGCGATGACGACGGTGCTTGCCGGCGGCCACGGGCTGCTGGTCGGCGTGCCGGGCCTCGCCAAGACGAAGCTCGTCGACGCCATGGGAGTGGTGCTCGGCCTCTCGGCAAGCCGCATCCAGTTCACGCCCGACCTGATGCCGTCGGACATTCTCGGATCGGAGATTCTCGACGAGAGCGCCGACCATACGCGCAGCTTCCGCTTCATCCACGGCCCGGTCTTCGCGCAGCTGCTGCTCGCCGACGAGATCAACCGCGCCAGCCCACGCACGCAGTCGGCGCTGCTGCAGGCGATGCAGGAGCATTTCGTCACCATTGCCGGACAGCGGCACGACCTGCCGCATCCCTTCCATGTGCTGGCGACGCAGAACCCGATCGAGCAGGAGGGCACCTACCCGCTGCCGGAAGCGCAGCTCGACCGCTTCCTGATGCAGATCGACGTGCTCTACCCCGGCCTGGAGGCGGAGCGGCGCATGCTGTTCGAAACGACCGGCGCGGAGGACCGGGAGGCGCGGCCGGTCCTGACCGCCGCCGAGCTGATGGAGGTGCAGAAGCTGGTTCGCCGCATGCCGGTGGGCGACGCGGTGGTGGAGGCCATCCTCAAGCTCGTGCGCTCGCTGCGGCCCGGGGAAGCGAGCGCCGCGACGGCGGAGCAGATCGCCTGGGGCCCGGGACCGCGCGCCAGCCAGGCGCTGATGCTGACGGTGCGCGCCCGTGCGCTGCTCGACGGACGCTACGCGCCATCGCTCGACGACGTGGAGGCTCTCGCCGTCCCGGTCCTGCAGCACCGCATGGCGGTGACCTTCGCCGCCCGCGCCGACGGCGTCAGCGTCCGCGATCTGATCGGCAGCGCAACGAAGGCTGTGCTCTAGCTGATGGCAGGCCCCTCACCGGCGGATGCGCGCCACCGCGTCGAGACGGCGCGGGCACTGGCGGCGCGCCTGCCGGACTTCCTGGTCGCGGCGAGGCGCATTGCCGCCAACGTGCTGCTCGGCGTGCACGGCCGGCGGCATCCGGGGCCGGGCGAGACGTTCTGGCAGTTCCGCCCGTACGTCCCGGGTGAGCCGGCCCGGCAGATCGACTGGCGGCGCTCGGCGCGCGACTACCACCTCTATGTGCGCGAGCGCGAATGGGAAGCCTCGCAGACCGTTTGGCTTTGGGTCGACCTCTCGCCGTCGATGGACTTCCACTCGCGGCTCTCCGACGTCACCAAGCTCGACCGCGCGGTGATCCTCATGCTGGCGCTGGCGGAAATGCTCGGGCGCGGCGGCGAGCGCGTGGGCATGCCCGGGCTCGCGGAGCCCCGCATCGGGCGCGACGCGCCCGACCGCATGGCCGAGGTGCTGGCGCGCGCCGCGCTGACCGACGAATGGCCCAGTCTCGATCGCGTCGGCCGCTTCGCCAACGTGGTCCTGCTCAGCGACTTCCTGGCGGAGGCCGACACGATGCGCGATCGCCTGCGCCAGCTCGCAGGACGCGCGGCCGGCGTCCACCTCATGCAGGTGTTCGACCCGGCCGAGGAAGCATTTCCCTATGAAGGCCGCGTAGAGTTCCGCGATCCGGAGAGCGGCGCCACCTGGCTGACGGAGCGCGCCGGCGGTCTGCGCGGCAGCTACCGCGAGCGGCTCGCCGCGCACCGCGCACTGATCGAAGGCTATGCGCGCAAGGCCGGCTTCTCCTTCGCCGTGCACCACACCGACAGGCCCGCCTCCGAAGGCCTCCTCTTTCTTCAGACAAGGCTGTCCGGCACGCTCGAAGGCAGCGTCCACACGGGACATTCCGGCCTGGCGGGCGGGGAGCGCCCGGCGGCATGATGGGCGCGCTCGGATTCCTTTCGCCCTGGCTGCTGGTCGCGCTGGCGGCGCTGCCGCTCATCTGGCTCATCCTCAGGATGACGCCGCCGCGCCCGCGGCTCATCCAGTTTCCACCCACGCGGCTTCTCATGGAGCTGGAGGACAAGGAGCGCACTCCGGCGCGCACACCGTGGTGGCTGACGCTGATCCGCCTCTCACTGATCGCGCTCCTCATCCTCGCGCTGGCCGAGCCAGTGCTGAGACCCGACATGCGGCTGACGACGGGCGAGGCCCCTCTCCTTCTGGTCGTCGATAACGGCTGGGACACGGCACCCGACTTCACCGATCGCGTTACGGCTGCGGAGGCGGCGATCGACGAGGCGTCGCGCGACGGACGCCCCGTCTCCTTTGTCGCCACGGCAGAGCCGCGCGCGGAGAGCCTGGCTGCAGAGACGCCTGCGGCAGTCCAGCGCCGCCTCGCGGCGATCGCGCCGCGGCCCTACCTGCCGAACCGGCGGGCGCTTGCCGAGCGGCTGCGAGAGGCGTTCGAACCGGGCTCGGTCGAGGTCTTCTGGGTTGCCGGCGTGCTCGACGGCGGCGACAGCCAAGCCTTCGCCGACGCGCTTCGGTCGATCGCGGTCAACAGCGTCGCCCTGCAGTCGGAGCGGCCCCTGACCGTCATGCGCACGCCCGAGAACCGCGCCGACGGCGTCCACGTCCCGCTCATGCGCATCGAAGGCGGAGGAGACGTGCAGATCGCCGGCTTCGACCAGGAGGGACGGCGCATTCTGGAAGGGTCCGCAACGCTCGACAACAACGGCGAGGGCGTCGCTACGGTCGCGCTGCCGGCGGAGATACGCAATGCGCTCACGCGCTTCTCCGTCAGCGGCGAGGAGAGCGCCGGCGCCGTGCAGCTCCTCGACGGCCGATGGCAGCGCAAGGCCGTCGGCCTGATCGCGGGAGAGAGCGCCGGGGCCTCGCAGCCGCTGCTCGAGCCGCTGACCTACGTGGAGCGCGCTCTCGCGCCGACGTCGGACCTTCTGTCGTCCGACGCGGCGAGCATCAGCGGTGCGGTGATGGCGCTTGTCGAGCGCGGCGCATCCATCATCGTGCTGACCGAGACCGGCACGCTGCCGCCCGACACGACGCGTGCGTTGGCGGAATGGGTGGAGGACGGCGGAACGCTGCTGCGCTTCGCCAGCCCCAACCTCGCGGCGACCACCGTTGACGAGCTCCTGCCGGCGCGGCTGCGCCAGGGCGAGCGGGCGCTCGGCGGCTCGCTTTCCTGGAATGAGCCCCAGCCGATCGGGAATTTTCCCGACGCCGGGCCGTTCGCATCCATCGACGTTCCCTCCGACGTGACGGTGAGCCGGCAGGTGCTGGCCGAGCCCGACGCGCTGCGCTCGGCCGACGTGTGGGCGGAGCTGCGCGACGGTACCCCGCTCGTCACCGCAGCGACGCGCGGCGACGGGCGCATCGTCCTGTTCCACGTGACCGCCGATCCGCGCTGGTCGAACCTTCCGCTCTCCGGCGCGTTTGTGGAAATGCTGAACGCCATCGTGCAGACCGCGGGCACGGTCGAGCGGCGCACCGACGGCGAGACCGCGGGCGAGCCGTCGTCGGCGACGCCCTGGCAACCCCTCCAGGTCCTCAACGGCTACGGCGATCTCGGCCCGCCCGATCCGGGCGCAACGCTCGTGGCCGATGTCCGAAGCGCCACGCCAGGCGCCGAAACGCCGCCCGGCATATACGACCGTGACGGCAGCATCTTTGCACTGAACGCGGTCGATGCGGACATGGCGGTCGAGCCGCTCGTCCCCTCCGCTATCGGCTGGCAGGGACGTACCGCCTCGCTCGAGCCGCAGCCCTCTACGCCGATCTGGCCGTGGCTGCTCGTCGGCGCCGCGCTGCTGGCGATCCTCGACGCCCTCGCCGTCCTGGCGCTCTCCGGACGGCTGACGCGGCGCTTTGCGACCGCCGCGGGGACGGCGGTGGGCGCCTTGCTGGCTCTTGCGGCCGGGCTCGGCGATCCGGCGCATGCCCAGGACGGCGACACGGCGCGTGCTCTGGAAGCCGCCAACGCGACGCAGCTCGCCTATGTCGAGACCGGGAACACGGAGATCGACAGAACGAGCCGTGCCGGCGTGCGGGGCCTTTCGGTCTATCTCTCCGACCGCACGGCCCTGGAGCCGGGCGAGCCGGCGGCCGTCGACGTGACGACCGACGAACTCGTGTTCTACGCGCTGATCTACTGGCCCATCGACCCCGACCAGCCGTCACCGAGCGCGGAGACCATGGCCAAGGTCGACACCTTCATGAAGAACGGCGGCACGATCCTCTTCGACACGCGCGACGCCGGGGGCTTTTCCGTCTTCGAGCGGAGCAGCGATACGCCGGAGGGACGGAAGCTGCAGGAGATTCTCGCCTTCGTCGACGTGCCGCCGCTCGAGCCTGTGCCGCCCGACCACGTTCTGACCAAGGCGTTCTATCTCCTCTCGGAGTTTCCCGGCCGCTGGGCCAACTCGGAGCTCTGGGTGGAGAGCCTCTCCGATGACCCGCAGATGCGCGACCGCCCGGCGCGCGGCGGCGACGGCGTCTCGCCGATCATCATCACCGGCAACGACCTGGCGGCGGCGTGGGCGATCGACGACGACGGGCTCTGGCTCCATCCCACCGTGCCGTCGAATCCGCGCCAGCGTGAGCTCGCATTTCGCGCCGGCGTAAACATCGTGATGTATGCCCTGACTGGCAACTACAAGGCCGACCAGGTGCACGTGCCCGCGCTTCTGGAAAGGCTCGGCCAGTGACCCGGCTCGCGATAACCTTCGATCCGCTTCTGCCGTTGCCGCTGGTCGCGGTGCTGGCGGCCGCGCTGGCGATCGTGCTGGCGGTGCTTGCCTGGCAGCGCGTCCGCGGCACTGCGTTCCGAGTCCTCGCCTCAGCGCTGCTCGTTCTGGCGCTTACCAACCCGGTGCTGCAGAGCGAGGAGCGCGAGGGCCTGCCGGGCGTCGTGGCCCTGATCATCGACGAGAGCGCCAGCCAGCAGATCGGCGAGCGCGGCGCGCAGACCGAGGCGGCCGTCGCCGCGCTGAGGGAGCGCATCGACGCGCTGGGCGAGCTCGAGCTGCGCGAGGTGCGCACGGGCGACCAGCCCGAGGGCGACGGCACCGCGCTTTTCTCCGAGCTCACCAGGCTCCTCGACGACGTGCCGCCGGAGCGGATCGCCGGCGCGCTGCTCGTCACCGACGGCATCGTGGATGACGTGCCGGAAAACCCCGCGGCGCTCGGCTTCAACGCGCCGATCCATGGGTTGATCACGGGTGAGGAGGACGAGCGCGACCGGCGGATCGCGATCGACCGCGTGCCGCGTTTCACGATCCTCAACGAACCGCAGACGATCGAGTTTCGCGTGCTCGATCCGGAGCTTTCTCCCGGCACCCAGGTGACGGTCCGCCTGCGGATCGACGGGACAGAGGTCGCGACGGACAGCGTCGGCGTCGGCCTCTCGCACGTCATCGACCTGCCGCTCGACCATGCCGGCCGCACCATCGTGGAGCTCGAGGTGGACGCGGCCGACGAGGAGCTGGCGCTGGAGAACAACGTGGCGGTCGCCGAGATCGACGTGGTGCGCGAGCATTTGCGCGTGCTCCTGGTCTCGGGCGAGCCGCATGCCGGCGAGCGCACCTGGCGCAACGTGCTGAAATCGGACGCGGCGGTCGACCTGGTGCATTTCACCATCCTGAGGCCGCCGGAGAAGCAGGACGGAACGCCGATCAACGAGCTGTCGCTGATCGCCTTCCCCACGCGCGAGCTTTTCGAGGAGAAGATCGACGAGTTCGACCTCATCGTCTTCGACCGCTACCAGAGCCGCGGCGTCCTGCCGATCGTCTATTACGACAACCTGGCGCGCTACGTGCGCGAGGGTGGCGCGATCCTGGTCGCCGCCGGGCCCGACTACGCCGCCGGCGGCAGCCTTTACCGCACGCCTCTCGGCCCGGTGCTTCCGGCGATCCCCACCGGGGAAGTGATCGAAGAGCCCTATCGCGCCGAGATCAGCCCGGTCGGCATGCGTCATCCGGTGACCCGCGACCTCCCCGGCGGGACGAGCGAGCCGCCGGGCTGGAGCCGCTGGTTCCGTATCGTCGACACCGACGCCGTCGCCGGCGACGTGACCATGACGGGGCCGCAGAACCTGCCGCTGCTGGTTCTCGCACACGAAGGCGAGGGCCGGGTCGCCATGCTGCTGTCGGATCACGCCTGGCTCTGGGCGCGCGGCTATGAGGGCGGCGGCCCCCACGCGGCGCTCCTGAGGCGCGTGCTGCACTGGCTGATGCGCGAGCCGGAGCTCGAGGAGGAGCGCCTCACCGCACGCTCCGACGGCCGCGACCTGATCGTGCAGCGGCAGACGCTCTCCGAATCGCCCTCCGACGTGACGGTTGCCGGGCCGGGCGGCGAGACCGAGCGCCTTGCGCTGACCGAGGCGGAGCCGGGCCTCTGGCGCGGGGTGATGGAGGACATGCCGCTCGGCCTGCACCGCGCCGACGACGGCACGCAGACCGCGCTTGCCCATATCGGGCCGGCCAATCCGGCCGAGTTCCAGGACGTGATCTCCACCACCGAGCGACTCGCCCCCATCGCCGAGGCGACGGGAGGCTCGGTCCAGCGCATCTCCGACAATGGCGGCGTTAACCTGCCGCGCATCTCGGCCGTCTCCGCGCGCGCGCCGGCGGAGGGCCGCGGCTGGATCGGGCTCCGCCGTTCCGAGGCGACCGTGCTGAGGAGCATCGACCAGCTGCCGCTGCTCGGCGGGCTTCTCGGGCTCGTCCTCCTGGTGGGCGGCTTTGCGGCGCTGTGGTATCGCGAGGCGCGGTAAGCGCGGCGGGCTATTTTCGGCCGGACAGCAACCGCTCGAGCAGCGGATGGGGATCGGGCGCGAAAGGGTTCACTATGGTCACCCCGCTCCAGGCGAATCCGTCGTGCATGTCTTCCGACAATAGAAGGCGGCATCCGCTCTCGGCAGCTGCGGATAATATCACCGCGTCCCAAACGAAGAGCCGGTGCTTCTGAGCCAGCTCTATGCCTGCCGTCAGCACTTTGTCGGTTGTCGCGATCAGCGGATATGATCCGCTCCACACCATTACTGCGGCGCGCGCCTCTTCTCGTGACCGTCTGCCTTTTCGTACCAAGACGTTGAAGAGCTCTCCGAGTACCTGGACAGGCACGACAGGCGCGTCGTCGGGAAGTCGCTCGAGTACGCCGAGGGCAGCACCGCGACGCGAGTCCGAATCAACGCCTTCGGCGTAGACGAGCAGGTTGGTGTCGAGCGCCACCCTCACCGTTCGCGCTCGTACAACTCCTCCCGAGTCCAGGTCCCGGCATTCACCGCCGGCTGCTTCGCGAGACGCTCAAACAGCGCCTGGCGGGTACGTCGCATAGAATCGCCCTCGTCCACCGGTATGATTCGTGCGATCGGTCGACCATGGCTCGTGACCGTGAAGCTCTTGCCCTCGCGGACGCTGCGAAGGAGGCGAGAAAAGTTCCGATTAGCCTCCGCGGCTGACACTGAGTCGTCCATGGCTCATCCTGTAGTTATATTGCCTACTTATACTGTTCACGACTGCAAGTCACGCCCCTGACCATTCCCGCGAGCGCCTCCGCCGCGCCGGGCTTCAGCTCCGCCACGAGGAACCGCGCCGGGTCGACCGGCCCCGGCATCCTCACATGCCCCGGCGGCAGCGCCTTGAAGCCGAACGGCCAGTAATACGGCTCGTCCCCG
>CAZMJQ010000245.1:0-4626 GCA_964566475.1 uncultured Propylenella sp.
GTCGAAGCCGATCCTGCCCACCATCGCGCGGCCCTCCTCGACATCTTCCGCCGCGTAGCCGCGCTCGAATCCCGGGGCGGCCCGGTCGAATACCGCCGGCGCAACGCAATAGAAGCCATCTGCCGCCCAGCCGTCTGTGACGCTGCGGATGTGCTCGTTGACCCCGAAAATCTCCTGGATGACAACCAGCGCGCCGCGATGCTCGCCGGAAGGCCTCGCCTCATAGGCCGACAGCTGGTGCCCGTCGGAGGCCTTTAGCTTGATGATCTGTCCCATAGTTCCTCCCCAGCGCCGGTCCCCGGTCTTATCTTGCGGGCGCAAATGTCGTGCTCCGCATTTCGGCTTCCGCAGCGCGCCGGCAGAGCTACCGGAACTGCGAGAGCCTCGTCAAACCGACGAGCGACTACGCCTGCGCCGCCACCTTGAGGTCACCCCGAGCGGAGCGCTCGCGCTTCAGCAGCTCGGCGATGAGGAAGGCAAGCTCCAGCGCCTGATCGGCGTTGAGGCGCGGATCGCAGTGCGTGTGGTAGCGGTCGGATAGCTCCTCCGCCGAGATGGCGTGGGCGCCGCCGGTGCATTCGGTGACATTATTGCCGGTCATCTCCACATGCACGCCGCCGGCATGCGTGCCCTCGGCGCGGTGGACGGCGAAGAAGTCCTCCACCTCCGAAAGGATGTTCTCGAAGCGGCGGGTCTTGTAGCCGTTGAGGCTGATCGTGTTGCCGTGCATCGGGTCGCACGACCACACCACCGCCCGCCCCGCGCGCGTCACCGCGCGGATGAGCGCCGGGAGCCTTTCCGCAACCTTGCCGGCGCCGAAGCGGCAGATCAGCGTCAGCCGGCCCGGATCGTCCTCCGGGTTGAGGATGTCGATCAGGCGCAGCAGCACGTCCGGCTCCAGCGAGGGCCCGCATTTGAGGCCGAGGGGGTTCTTCACCCCGCGGCAGAACTCGACATGCGCGTGGTCCGGCTGGCGCGTGCGGTCGCCGATCCAGATCATGTGGCCGGCGGTCGCGTACCAGTCGCCGCTGGTGGAATCGATGCGGGTCAGGGCCTGCTCGTAGCCGAGCAGCAGCGCCTCGTGGCTGGTGAAGAAATCCGTCTGCCTGAGCTCGGGCGTGGAATCGGGATCGATGCCGATGGCGCGCATGAAGGAGAGCGTCTGCGTGATCTGGTCGGCGACCGTCTCGTAGCGCTCCCGCTGCGGGCTGTCGGCCACGAAACCTAGCATCCACTGATGCACGTGGTCGAGGTTGGCATAGCCGCCCGACGCGAAGGCGCGCAGCAGGTTCAAGGTCGCCGCCGACTGCCGGTAGACCATCTCCTGCCGCGCCGGATCGGGCGTGCGCGCTTCCTCGGTGAAGTCCATTCCGTTGATGACGTCGCCGCGGTAGCTCGGCAGCTCCACGCCGTCCCGGGTCTCGCGCGGCGAGGAGCGCGGCTTGGCGAACTGCCCGGCGATGCGCCCGACCTTCACCACCGGCGAGGTCGCCGCGAAGGTCAGCACCACCGCCATCTGCAGGAAGACGCGGAAGAAGTCGCGGATGTTGTCGGCGCCGTGCTCCGCGAAGCTTTCCGCGCAGTCGCCGCCCTGGAGCAGAAAGGCCTTCCCGTGCGCGACGTCTGCAAGCTGGGCCTTGAGCTTGCGCGCCTCGCCTGCAAAAACCAGCGGCGGATAGGTGGCGAGCCGTGCCTCGACGGCGGCCAGCGCCTCGAGGTCGGGATAGACCGGCACCTGCTCGATCGGCCTGCCGCGCCACGTCGCCGGCGTCCACTTCTCGCTCATCCCACGCTCCGAACCCGATACGCGCCGCCGCGAGGCGGCAAAACCCTTGGCAATTGCGAGGTCTATACGCCCTCCCCCACCGGATGCCAACTTTAGGCTGGCGCCGCGAAACGTAGTCGACGGCTTAGGTTACCGCGACGACGTGCTCGCCGCGCGCCAGCGCCGCCACGATCTCCGCCAACGACGTTTCGATCCTTCTCAGAAGGACATGGCGCGTCGTGTTGCCGATCCGAATCCACACGACCGCCGGGCCCTCCCCCTTCAGTGCCCGCAGCGTGATGAAATCGGCATCCTTGGTGACGAGAACGGCGTCCAATTCCGCGGCCTTCCTCCAGATATGCGAATCCGGAGCCCTGGCCATATCGAAATCCGCAACGTGCCAGGCTTCGTGGCCAAGTCGGGCAAGCTGACGAGCGAGCGCAGGCGGGAGCTGCGCATCGACAAGAAACCGCACGTTCAGCCCGTCTTGATGATCGGATGATCGCTTTGCTGCGCTGCGAACTCCAGCGCGGCGGCGATGTCCTCGTCCTCCAGATAGGGGTAGTCGTCCAGAATCTCCCGCCGGCTCGCCCCGCCCGCCAGCATGTCGAGGATATCGGTGACACGGACCCGCAGGCCCCGGATGCACGGCCGACCGCCCATGACGGCTGGATCGGATGTGATGCGCTCGAGGCGGCTGTTCATCGTGGAAGTCGCTGGACCGGTCGTGACGGAAAGATGCTAGCAGAGCCGGCGCCGGCTTGACCATGGGGGCGAAGCGCGCGCCTGCGGTGCCGCCGCTTGGCCTCTGGTTTATCGGACTATGGTAGCAAGTCCGGGACGCGTTCCCCAACGCCCGGAATCAGCCGATGATCCGCCCCGAGCCCTTCCAGCGCTACGTCGACGCCGCCCGTCCCGGCCGGAACGAGCCATGGCGCGTGCTCCTCGGCGCGCTCCTCATCGCCCTCGTCTGGACCGCCGGCACGATCCTCTTCGTCGTCGCCGCCATCCCCCTGCTCAGCCTGCTCTCCACCGGCCAGGACGACACGGAACGCGTCTTCGACGCGCTGGGAGCAACGCCGATCGGCGTGGCCTCGGTGCTCGCGAGCTTCCTCTTCATCTGGCCGGGCGTCTGGCTGGCGCTCCGCCTCTTCAACCGGCGCGCCTTCGGCAGCGTGCTCGGCGGCAACGGGCGCCTCTCGTGGCCGGACTTCCGCCGCGGCCTCGCCGCCGTCTTCGTCGTGTCGCTCGTGGCGGAGGCGGCCATGCTCCCTGTCGGTCCGCTTCCGGAGCGCAACGCGGCCATCGGCCTCGGCCTATGGCTGCTGCTCCTTCTCCCGTTCGCAGCGCTCGTGTTCCTCCAGTCGTCCGGAGAGGAGCTCGCCTTCCGCGGCTACCTCCTGCAGTCGCTCGCCGCCCGTTTCGAGAGCCCGCTCGTCTGGGGCGCGGCCCCGGCCCTGCTCTTCACGCTGGTGCACTGGAACGCCGCCGCGGTGCCGTGGATGAACGCCACCGTCCTGCTCGCCATCGCCGCCTTCGCCGCAACCGCCATCGTCCTGGTCTATGCGACGGGCAATCTTGGCGCGGCGATGGGCGTCCATTTCGGCATGAACGTGTTCGGCATTCTCTTCGTGTCGCATGCCGGCTGGCTGAGCGGCGCGGCGCTTTTCGTCAGCCGCCCGCTCGAGGCGCCCGGCTGGACCGCGGGAGAAGCGGTCGCCCTCGGCGTGATCAGCGTCGCGATGTTTCCCGCGATCCTGTGGCTGCTCCTGGCGCCGCGCTCGCCGCTGCGGGTCTCGGCGTAGGAGCTCCCGGCGACGACGGGGGCTCGCGCTCAGCCCGCCTCCAGGTCCCGCTTCAGTCGCGCCAGCAGCTCCACCGAGTGCTCCGCGTAGGATGATATCCAGCGGTCGTAGATATCCCTGATCGGCGCCGCGTTCAGGTAGTTCCAGCGCTGCCGCCCCTCGCGGCGGGTCATGATCAGCTCCGCGCGCTCCAGCACGCCCATGTGCTGCATCACTGTGCAGCGGTCGAGCGACGCGGCGAAATGCTCGCACAGCTCGCCCGTCGTACGCGGCGCGTCCTTCAGCAGGTCCAGCATCTCCCGCCGCCGCGCGTCCGCCAGCGCCTTGAAAACGAGGTCGTGCGAATCGGGCTTTGACATGTTATATTTCTATAACATAATATGTCGCAGGCTCAAACAGGAGATGTAAGATGAAGCCGACATTGCAGGTGAACAGCAGGAGCGGAACGAAGCCGACCTATCAGGTGCAGCTAAAAATCCTTAAGCCCGTGGCGGAGGTGTTCGACGCCGTCGTGCGGCCGGAAAAGCTGAGCGGCTACTTCGTCCAGTCGGCCAGCGGACCGCTTGCCGAGGGCACGACGGTGAAATGGGGATTCGCGGAGATTCCGGGCGAGCTGTTCGACGTCGAGGTCCGCGAGGTGGTGGCGAACGAGCATATCGCGTTCGACTGGCCGGCCGCCCCGGGCGGATCGCCCATCCGCGTCGACATGGCCTTCAAGCCGCTCGATGGCGGCGGCACCATGGTGCAGATCAGCGAGTCCGGCTGGGCAGGCGACGCCACGGGCCTGAAGCGCTCGCACGACAACGCCGGCGGCTGGATGCACATGATGACCTGCCTCAAGGCCTACCTCGAACACGGCATCAACCTGCGCGCCGGCGGGGCGTTCTGACCGCCCGCATCAGGCTCAGCTCTCGTCACGCCAAGCCGGGAAGAGATGCCGCAGCGCCGCCGCAAGCACCAACCTTCTCCCGAGACCGGGAGAAGGTGGACACGCGAAGCGGGCGGATGAGGGTCCGCGAAGCCCGGCACAGCCACACCTCCCCCTTGCGGGGAGGT
>CAZMJQ010000246.1:0-15135 GCA_964566475.1 uncultured Propylenella sp.
GACCCGGACTTCATAGCGGCGGTGCCCGAGATCAGGACGCTGCTCGCAAACCCCGACTGGCGCGGGCTCAACCGCTATGTCGGCTCCTTCGACCAGGAGCCGCTCACCTACGTGCAGTCGATCCTGAGCCACGTCCGCAACTCCAGGCCCGACCCGCAGACCGACCTCCACATCGACACGTTCCATCCGACGGTGAAGGCCTTCTACTTTCTCACCGACGTGAAGGAGGATGAGGGGCCCTTCGTCTACGTGCCGGGCTCGCACCGGCTCACGCCCGGGCGGCTTGAATGGGAGCACGAGCAGAGCATCAATGCGGCGACGGGCAGCGACCGTCTCGCCGCGCGGGGCTCGCTCCGCGCCACGCCAGTCGACCTCGCGAGGATGGGGTTTGCCGCGCCGAAGGCGTTCGCCGTGCCCGCCAACACGCTGGTGGTGGCGGACACGGTCGGATTTCATGCCCGGGGCTTCTCAGCCCGGCCCACCGTCCGCGTGGAGATCTGGACCTACGGGCGGCGCAATCCCTTCCTGCCCTGGACCGGGCTCGATCCCTGGAGCCGGCCGGGGATCGCCGAGCGGCGCATCCCCTTCATGTGGGACGCGCGCGACTTCCTGCACAGCAAAGGCCTCATGAATCAGCCCTGGGTGGACGTCGGAAAGCTCAGGCCGCAAGACCCACCTGGCCTGCCAGTTGCTTGAGCGACTGGACCGGCCGCGCCCCGACATGGCTGATCACCTCCGCAGCCGCAAGCGAGCCGAGCCTGCCGCAGACCTCGGGCGGGAAACCGCGCGACAGACCGTAGAGGAAGCCTGAGGCGTAGAGATCTCCAGCCCCGGTCAGGTCGACGATGCGATCGACCTTTGCCGCGGGGATGTGCACGCGGTTTCCGTCTGTGATCACCAGCGACCCTTCGGCGCTCATGGTCACGACCGACTGGGGCACGTCCTTCGCAATGCAGGAGACCGCCGTCTCGAAGTCGCTCGTCTGGTAGAGCGACAGCGCCTCATGCTGGTTGGCGAAGACGATGTCGAGCTGACCGGTGCGCATCAGATCGAGGAACTCGTCGCGAAAGCGGTCGACGCAGAACGAGTCCGACAACGTCATGGCGACCTTGCGACCGGCGCCGTGGGCGATCTCCGCGGCCATGCGAAACGCCTCCTTGGCCTTGGGCGGATCCCAGAGGTAGCCCTCCAGATAAGTGACCGCCGCGCGCTCCACCGTCTGGCGGTCGATGTCCGCCGGCGTCAGCTCCTGGCAGGCGGCCAAGTTGGTGTTCATCGTCCGCTCGCCATCGGGCGTGATGAGGATCATGGAGCGTGCCGTCGGCGTTCCGTCGGTCAGCGGCGACGTCGGGAAGGCGATGCCGAGCGCCTTCATGTCGTGGCGGTAGAAGCGGCCGAGCTCGTCGTCCGCGACCTTGCCGATGAAGGCGCCCTTTCCGCCGAAGGATGCAACGCCGGACGCGGTGTTGCCGGCGCAGCCGCCGGAGATGAGCTGTGTCGTTCCCATCTGATCGTAGAGCCGTTCCGCCTCGGCGTCGTCGATCAGCCGCATGGACCCTTTCACCAGTCCTTCGCGGACGAGGAAGTCCTCCTCCGCGCGCGCCAGCACGTCGACGATCGCGTTGCCGATCGTCAGCACATCCGTCTTTGCTTCGGCCATCTTTTCCTGCTTGTTCGATGAAGACGGGATCGCCTAGCGAATCGGGGGCGCATTGGCAAATCCGCGGACTTGATCGCCGGGTTGTGCCTCCCATTGTTCGCCATTATCGGGCTTCAGCAGGTAGCAGAAACCGGAAACGCCATGCTCGACGCCGCATTTCTAGCGCTCCGCGAAATCCTGTCGCCGCCCTTTCGCGGCGTGCTGGTGAAATCGCTCGCGCTGACGCTCGGCCTGCTGGTGGCACTGTGGCTCCTGCTCGAGCGGCTCCTCTCCACATGGGTGGAGATCCCCTGGCCGTGGCTCGACACGGCTTTCTCCATCCTCACCGGCATCGGTCTCGTGATCGGGCTCGGTTTCCTGATAGCGCCGGTGACGGCGCTCTTCGCCGGCCTGTTCCTCGATGACATCGCCGAGCTGGTGGAACGCACGCACTACCCCGCTGATTCCGTGGGCACGCCGCTGCCGATGTCGCGCGCGATCCTGACCGCCGGGAAGTTCCTCGGCGTCGTGCTCCTGGTCAACGCAGTGGCGCTTCCGCTGGTGCTTCTGGTCGGATTCGGCTTCCTCATCTTCCTTGCCGCCAACGCCTACCTGCTCGGCCGCGAGTATTTCGAGCTTGTCGCGCTCCGCCACCATGACGCGGAGACGGCGCGGCGCCTTCGGATACGCCATTCGGGACGCGTCTTCGCAGCCGGGCTTGTCATCGCCGGTTTCGTGGCTATCCCGATCGTCAACCTCCTGGCGCCGCTTTTCGCCACAGCGTTCATGGTGCATGTCTTCAAGCGGGTCGCGTAGGACCCCAGCTCTCCCGGCCGGTGCAGCCGCGCGGCGGCCCGGGCGTTGACCACCCGGCGCAACGCCGCCGATCCAGGAGCATAAACTTGCTGACGAGACTCGCCGCGCTCTGGGACAGCATCCGCACTAGCCTCTGGTTCCTGCCGGGACTGATGATCCTCGGCGCGGTGCTTCTCGCCTGGCTGGCGCTGCAGGTCGAGATCGACGTCAAGGCGAGCGGCTTCGTCTGGTGGATCAACCAGGGCAGCGCGAAGGAAGCCGGCGAGCTACTCGCGGCGCTCCTCACCTCGCTCATCACGATGGCGACGCTGGTGATCTCCATTACGATGGTGGTGCTGGCACTGGCCGCCGGTCAGCTCGGACCGCGGCTGATCCGCAGCTTCGTCGCCGACCGACAGACGCAGGGCGTGCTCGGGCTGTTCATAGCCACGGTCGTCTACATCCTCCTGATCTTCCGTCTCCTCGACAGTGAGCTGTCGACGGACGCCGTGCCGCACTTCGCGGTCACCTTGGCGAGCGCCCTCACGTTCGTCTGCCTGCTCACGCTGTTGTTCTATGTGCATCATCTGGCACGCTCGATCGTCTCCGACACCGTCATCAACAGGGTTGGGAAGGATCTCGACCGCACGCTGCGTCACAACCTGCGCGAAGCAGATAAGCTTCCGGTGCTGTTCGCGCACGGCTCTGACGAGGCGCCGGGCCTCTTCGCCTGTCACGCCAGCGGTTACGTCCAGGCCATCGACTATGACGGTCTTGCCGAGGCTGCCTCCGCACGCGATGCGATCGTCGAGCTTCTGGTGCGCCCGGGCCATCATGTTCTGGAAGCACGCATATGCGCCAGGGTGTGGCCCGAGGCGGCGCTCGACGATGAGCTGAGCAGCGCAATCTCCGACGCGGTGGTGGTCGGCCGCGAGCGGACGCCGGTGCAGGACATCGAGTTCTTCGTCCGCCAGCTCGTTGAGGTGGCGCTGCGCGCGCTGTCGCCGGGTATCAACGACCCGTTCACGGCGATCGCGGTGATCGACCGGCTCGGCGGATCTCTGGCGCTCGCTATGCAGCGGGGCAATCCCCAAAAGCTGTGGGCCGACACGGACGGGAAAGTGCGGCTGATCGCGGAGACATCGACCTTTGACGGCCTCGCCGATCTGAGCTTCAATCAGATTCGCCAGGCCGCCGCCTCGCATCCCGATGTGCTGATCCGGCTGGTGGACACGCTAGGCGCGCTCGCGGAAGCGCCGCGCACCCGTGAGCAGGCGGCGGCGCTCCATCGCCACCTTGATGCGGTCATGGAGACCGGCCGCCTGTCGATCCGCCATGCAGCCGATCTCGCGGCCCTGGAAGCGCGCTGCCGCGTCGCAAGGAGCAGCGGAGCGACTTAACGGGAAGCTTACCAAGGACGCCATCCGGGAGAAGCGCTCCGCGCGCGTGACGGTTTGATAACCAGGCCTCGCCCATCTTGGTCTCGTTCACCTGCAGCGAGACAGATTCTTGGCTCGAAGCCGACGTCCGTTCAAATACAGGCAGCGGAGCATAAGCGCCGGGCGCATGCCGTCGCCGGTCAGCGCCCTGTGGATCGTGATCGCAATCGCCGCATGGGCGCTGGTTCATTACCCTTCGCTTACGGACCGGCCAGTTCTGACACTGCCGGAGGTCGGGCAAAGCGATACGGTGGGCGTTACCCGCTACTTCTCGATGTGCCGCGGGGCGCGCGGCGGCAACTGCGTCATCGACGGCGATACGTTCCGGTTCCAGGCGGAGACGATCCGCATCGCGGATATCGACGCGCCGGAGACTCACCCCCCGCGCTGCGCGGAGGAGGCGCGGCTCGGCGAGCGCGCGACCCGGAGGCTGCAGGAGTTGCTGAACGCGGGGCCCTTCGAGCTGAGACGCGCGGGCGGCCGGGACACGGACCGTTACGGGCGGAAGCTGAGGACAGTGACGCGCGGCGGGCGCTCGCTCGGTCAGGTGCTGGTATCGGAGGGACTGGCGCGAGAATGGGCCGGCCGGCGCCGACCCTGGTGCGCCTGAGCCGCGTGGCTTCCACCGATCACGCATGCACCCGCCTGATCTCGGCCAGGGCGATGCCGGCGAACAGCCAGAACAGCCCGACCAACAGGCCGGCCGCCACGTCGCTCGGGTAGTGCACGCCGAGAAGGATGCGGCTGAAGCTCACCAGTGCGATCAGAACGGCGGTCCCGAAGGCCACGTCGTAGCGGGCGCGGGGCGAGCCGACATCGCGCAGCACTGCATAGGCGATGATGCTGTAGACCGCCATCGCGCCTGCCGTGTGTCCGCTCGGGAAAGACGGCGTGGCGGCGGTGACGTCGAGAATGAATTCAGGGCGCGGGCGAGCAAGGATGAACTTTCCTGAATAGGTCGTAACCTGCGAGCCGATCACGGTCAGCCACAACGGCGCGACAAAGCGCTGGGGGCCGTGCGCCAGCATGAAGGCGGAGGCGACGATGGCGACCGCCGTCAGGGTCGGCGCACTGCCGAGCTCGGTGATCCAGATGAACACGTCGACCAGCAAGTCGCTCCGCCAGGGCTCCACCCAGGACTCGACAAGATCGTCCACGATCCGGATCTCCTCCGATTCGGCGACCGCCTCGATCAGTCCGGCGAAAAGGAACAGGGCGTACAGGGCGGCGCAGACGATCAGCGTGAGCGGCAAGCCGGTGAACACCTGCGGGTCGGCGCGAAGGTGTAGAAAGCGCGCCGTGCGCGGAAAGCGCTCGGCGAGCCAGTTGGCCACATAGTGCGCCCGGACCTTCAGGGCGCCGCGGCGCACGAGCTCCGGTCCGTGCGTCCACGCCAGGCCGAGCCACCGAAGGCTGTGCCACAGCAACAAGCGCAACGTCGCGAGGATCGCAACGAAGACAGCGAGTGCGAGGAGGCTCTCGGTAAGGCTTGTTGCCATGCGTGAATTACCCGGCCGGGGAACGCTTCCACGCCGTGTGGCGTTCCGCAAGCGCTACTCGTTCGTGGAGGCTGAGTATTGCCCATCGGCATTCCTGGCGCCCGGTTCGACTAGAGCGGCCCGGTGAGCCGACTTTGCCCCATCTGTTCAGCGATCTGCGCGAACGTCGCGCCGTGTCGGAAGCACCAGCCGAGCGCCGCGCTGGTAGGTGAGGTAACGCCACAGCCACTGCATCGTCACCAGGACGCGTCGCTCGAAGCCGACCAGCAGATAGATATGGACAATCGCCCATAGCATCCATGCGAACCGGCCCTTCAAGCGCCATCGCCCAAAGTCGAAGACTGCCGCGTTGCGTCCGATGATGGCGGTGTTGCCGCGATCCTTGAAGGTGAAATCAGGCATGGGGTCGCCGGCGGCAAGGTTCCTGGCGAGCGCCCGGCCCAAGTGACGTCCCTGCTGGCTGGCGACCTGGGCGAGTGCCGGCAGAGCCTGCCCGTTCGGATTCTCGAACCAGGCAAGGTCCCCGACAACGTATGCATTCGCGACGCCGGGCACCGAGAGATCCCGCGCGACCGCCACACGCCCGTCACGCCTCGTCCCGGCGGGCAGCCATTCCTGCACGACGGGTGCAGCCTTGACGCCGGCGCCCCATATCACCGTGCCGGCATCGATCCGCTCGCCAGCCACGACGGCACCGCCGGCATCGATCGCTTCGACCATGCTGTTGGTCCGCACCTCCACGCCGAGCCGCTTCAGCTCGCGCTCCGCGTAGATCGCCAGCTCCTCCGGAAAGCCGGCAAGGATTCGCGGGCCGGCCTCCGCCAGGATGACGCGGGCGGCTTCGGGCTGCACGTGCCGAAAGTCACGCGCCAGTGCATGGCGGGCCAACTCGGCCACGGCCCCAGCCATTTCGACACCGGTCGGGCCGCCTCCGACGATGATCGAGGTGATCAGCGCCTGCTGCTCATCCGGGACGGCAGACATCTCCGCGCGTTCGAATGCCGTCAGAAGACGGGCGCGGATGAACTGCGCGTCCTCCAGCGTCTTCAGGCCAGGAGCAAAGCGCGGCCAGTCCTCGTTGCCGAAATAGTTGTACTCTGACCCGACCGCGACGACCAGCCGGTCGTAATCGAGCTCGACCCCACCCTTCAGCCGCACGCGGCGTGTCTGCGTGTCAACGCTCACCGCCTCATCCATCAGCACCTCCACATTCCGGTGACGGCTCAGGATGCGGCGGATGGGCTGGGCGATATCGGCGGGAGACAAGGCGGCAGTCGCCACTTGGTAAAGCAGGGGAACGAAGAGGTGGAAGTTGCTGCGGTCGACGACAGTGACCCTGACGGGCTTGCCGCCGAGCGCCCGGGCGCACGCCAATCCTCCGAAGCCCGCGCCGATGATGACGACGCGGGGAAGGTCCTTTGGCATCGGCTCATTCAAGTGTCGGCGCCCATCACGTCTTCGTTCAGCATGTAGTGTGCATCGCGAAGGCTGCAATCGCTGCAACGCCTCCCGCCTGAATGCCGGCAAAAACGGATGCGGCCGCGAGGCAGCGCCGCTAGAGCGAGCCGGGCAGCACGCGGTCGGGCGGCTTGTGGCCGTCCATCCAGCTCTTGATGTTGATGATCACCGTCTCGCCCATGTCGATGCGCCCTTCGAGGGTGGCGGACCCCATATGCGGCAGGAGCACCACCTTGCCTGTCTTGGCGAGGTCGATCAGCCTGGGGTTCACCGCCGGCTCGTGCTCGAAGACGTCGAGGCCGGCGCCCGAGATCGCGTCGGTCTCCAGAAGCTCGATCAGCGCTTCCTCGTCGATGATGGAGCCGCGGGCGGTGTTCACGATGACGGTGCCGGGGCGCATGAGCTTCAGGCGGCGGCGCGACAGCAGGTGGTAGGTGGCGGGTGTGGCCGGACAGTTGACGGAGACGATGTCGACGCGCGCCAGCATCTGGTCGGCGCTGTCCCAATAGGTCGCCTCCAGCTCCTCCTCGACCTTGGTCTCGACCGGCCGACGGTTGTGGTAGTGGATGGCGAGGCCGAAGGCGCGGGCGCGGCGCGCCACCGCCGTACCGATACGGCCCATGCCGACAATGCCGAGCCGCTTCCCCCAGATGCGATGGCCGAGCATCCAGGTCGGCGACCAGCCGGGCCATTTGTGCCCCTCGCGCAGGATGCGCGCGCCCTCCGCCAGGCGCCGCGGAACGGAGAGAATCAGCGCCATGGTCATGTCTGCCGTGTCCTCCGTAAGGACGTTCGGCGTGTTGGTCACCGTGATCGCGCGCTTCACCGCCGCGTCGACGTCGATATTGTCGACGCCGTTGCCGAAGTTCGCGATGAGCTTCAGGTGCTCGCCCGCCTGCGCGAGCATCCCGGAGTCGATGCGGTCGGTGACGGTCGGAACGAGGACGTCGGCTTCCTGCATCGCCCTGACAAGCTCCGCCTGCGACATGGGTGCGTCTTCGATGTTGAGCCGCGTCTGGAACAGCTCGCGCATGCGGGTTTCCACGGGCTCCGGCAGTCGGCGTGTCACGATCACCAAGGGCCTGGCTTTCGGCATGGGCTCGGCTTACCCCCGCTTGCGCGTATCGGTGCTTTCCAGCGCAATAGACGCTCTAACGAAAGACCCGTCAAACGCAAGAAAGCCGGCAGGTGGAAGGCGCGGCGCGAGCACATTATGGTGGTCGCCATGATTCGCAGGCTAGGCGTCTCGATAGCGGCTCTCGCCGCCGCGCTCCTCCTTGCTGCGCCGGCGCCGCCCGCCGATGCGCAAGGGCAGCGGCGCGGCACCGGCCTGCCGCTGCCGCGCTTCGTGAGCGTGGGGGCCGAGACGGCGAACGTCCGGCGGGGACCCGGCCAGGAATACGACGTCGCCTTCGTCTTCGTCAGGTCCGGCGTTCCCGTGGAGATCACGCAGGAGTTCGACACCTGGCGCAAGGTTCGCGACTCGGAGGGCGCGGAGGGCTGGATGTTCCACAGCCTGCTCTCCGGTGCGCGCACCGCGCTGGTCGCTCCCTGGGGAGAGGGGGGACCGTTCCCCATCCGGCGGAGCGCGGACGCGAGCGCCGCCGAGGTCGCCTATCTCGAGCCGCGCGTCATTGCGAAGGTGAGGCAGTGCACCGGAACGTGGTGCCGCGTCGAGGTGCAGGGCCTGGCCGGCTGGATCGAGCAGGAGCGGCTGTGGGGCGTCTACCCGGACGAAACCTTCGACTAGAAGACCGAGTTCCGGCTACCGCCGGCGCACGCGTACCACGACCTCCACGGCCGTGATTTCCATGCCTTCCGGCGGACGCGGAAGAGCGTCGATCTCTACCCCCTCCTCCATGTCGATCAGGCGGCCCTCGCCCTCAACGAAGAAGTGATGATGGTCGCTGACGTTGGTGTCGAAGTAGGTGCGGCTGCCGTCGATGGTAACCTCCCGGAGGAGGCCGGCCCCGGTGAACTGGTGCAGCGCGTTGTAGACGGTCGCGAGCGATACGCGAACGCCAGCCTCGAGCGCCTCGGCATGCAGGTCCTCGGCCGATATGTGCCGGTGGCCGCGGGCGAAAAGCACACGTCCCAGCTCCACCCGCTGGCGCGTCGGCCGCAGGCCGGCATGGCGCAGCTGTGCAACCATCCGATCCTGGAGACCCGTATTCTGTCTCGCTACCTGTTCCATCGACCCAGAAAGCCCCACATTCCCAAGCAATATATGAAACTTATGGAATTGCCGCAATGCAGGCAACTCGACGGCTCGTCGCGGGCGTTTCGCCCGCCGCCGGGCTGTGTTAGGTACGGTAATGAACCGTGATACGAAGCCGGCGGGAGGCCCAGGCAGTCGATGACAGAGGCGATGACGGAGCGCCAGTCGCGGTACGAATATGACGCGTTGCTCGCCTGCGGACGGGGCGAGCTCTTCGGAGAAGGCAACGCCCAGCTGCCGCTGCCGCCGATGCTGATGTTCGACCGTATCTCGGAAATCTCCGAGGAAGGGGGCGAGCGCGGCAAGGGCATGGTGCGGGCGGAGCTGGCCGTGCGCCCGGACCTCTGGTTCTTCTCCTGTCACTTCAAGGGCGACCCGGTGATGCCCGGCTGCCTCGGTCTCGACGCGCTTTGGCAGATGCTGGGGTTCTTTCTCGCGTGGCTCGGCGGCGAGGGCCGCGGGCGCGCGCTTTCGGTCGGCGAGGTGAAGTTCTCGGGCATGGTGATGCCGACGGTGAAACTGGTCGAGTATGGCGTCGACCTGAAGCGGATCGTCCGCTCGAAGCTCGTGCTCGGCATCGGTGACGGCTGGCTGAAGGCGGACGGCGAAACCATCTATCAAGCGGCGGATCTCAGGGTTGGCCTCTTCAAGACCTGAGCATGCCGGGCGTGCGGGATCGCGTGGAAGCGTGCCGCGCCTCATGACAAGAAGGAGATCGCCATGAGACGGGTCGTCGTGACCGGCATGGGCATCGTCTCATCCATCGGAAACAACACCCAGGAGGTCCTTGCAAGCCTCAGGGAAGGCCGTTCCGGCGTCATCTTCGCCGACAAGTACAAGGAGCTCGGCTTCCGCTGCCACGTGCACGCCGCGCCGACACCCGATCCGGCCGACGAGCTCGACCGGCGAACCATCCGCTTCATGGGCCGCGGCGCTGCTTGGAACTACATCGCCATGCGGCAGGCGATCCAGGACGCGGGCCTGGAGAAGCACGAGGTCTCCAACGAGCGCACCGGCATCATCATGGGCTCGGGCGGGCCGTCGACCCGCGCCATCGTGGAGGCTGCCGACGTGACGCGCGAGAAGGGCGCGAGGCGGGTCGGGCCGTTCGCCGTCCCGAAATCGATGTCCTCGACCAACTCCGCCACGCTCGCCACGCCGTTCGAGATCAAGGGCGTGAACTATTCGATATCCTCGGCCTGTGCCACGTCGAACCATTGCATCGGGAACGCCTCGGAGATCATTGCGATCGGCAAACAGGACGTGATCTTCGCGGGCGGCGGCGAGGAGCTCGACTGGACGCTTTCCAACCTCTTCGACGGCATGGGGGCCATGTCGACGGACTTCAACGACACGCCGGAAAAATCCTCGCGCGCCTACGACGCCAGACGCGACGGATTCGTGATCGCGGGCGGCGCCGGCGTAGTGGTGCTGGAGGAGCTGGAGCATGCGAAGGCCCGCGGCGCCAGGATCTACGGCGAGATCACCGGCTATGGGGCGACCTCGGACGGCTACGACATGGTGCAGCCGTCGGGCGAAGGCGCGGTGCGATGCATGAAGATGGCGCTCTCGACCGTGAAGGAGCGGGTCGACTACATCAATCCGCACGCCACCTCCACGCCGATCGGCGACGAGCGCGAGATCGACGCGATCCGCGAGGTCTTCGGCTCGGGTGAGAAGTCGCCTGCCATCTCCGCGACGAAGTCCCTCACCGGGCACTCGCTCGGCGCCACCGGCGTGCAGGAGACGATCTACTGCCTGCTCATGATGCAGAACGGCTTCATCGCCGCCAGCGCCAACATCGAAGAGCTCGACCCCAAGTTCGCGGACATGCCGATCGTGCGTGAACGGCGCGACGACGTCGATCTGAGCTGCGTGCTCTCCAATTCGTTCGGGTTCGGCGGGACGAACGCCACCCTCGTCTTTCAGCGTTACGCCGGTTAGGAACCCGCCACGATGAGCGATCTGATGGCGGGCAAGCGCGGGCTCATAATGGGTGTCGCCAACGACCATTCGATCGCCTGGGGGATCGCCAGGTCGCTCTCGGCGCAGGGCGCAGAGCTCGCGTTCACGTATCAGGGGGAGCATTTCGGGCGACGCGTAAAGCCGCTCGCCGCCGCGATCGGCTCGAAGCTCGTGCACCATTGCGACGTCGAGGAGCCCGCTTCCGTGCAGGCTGTCTTCGATGGCCTGAAGTCCGAGTGGGGAGCCATCGACTTCGTCGTGCACGCCATCGCCTACTCTAACAAGGAGGAGCTGCGCGGGCGCTATGCCGACACCTCGCGCGAGAACTTTGTGCGCACGATGCTCATCTCGTGCTTCTCTTTCACGGAGATCGCGCGCATGGCCGCGGCGCTCATGCCCGCCGGGGGAAGCATCCTCACCCTGACCTACGGCGGCTCGACGCGGGTCATGCCGAACTACAACGTCATGGGGGTGGCGAAGGCGGCGCTGGAGGCCTCGGTGCGCTACCTCGCCGCGGATTTCGGCCAGAGCCAGGTTCGCGTAAACGCGATCTCCGCCGGGCCCATCCGCACGCTCGCGGGCGCGGGCGTGGCGAACGCCCGGCTGATGTTCGGCTATCAGAGGACCAACGCCCCGCTCAGGCACGACGTGACGATCGAGGATATCGGCGGTGCGGCTCTCTACCTCCTGAGCGACCTGTCGCGGGCGGTCACAGGGGAGATCCACTACGTCGACGCCGGATACAACGTCGTCGCGATGCCCCGGCTGACGCAGCTGAAATCCCAGGAAGAGAAGGCCGCCGGCGAAGGAAGCGGGTGAAGCGCTACTCGCAGCGGTAGCAAATTGCGCCGGAATACCCGGAAATAAGGGAATTCTTTACAGGAATGGGTTTCCCTGATCGCCGCTGATCAGGTGCCGTCAAATGTCCATTCCAAAGTTCCGCGCTGCGATCGTCGTGTTCCTCGTAGGGTTTGCGCTGGGACTGTCGGTCTTCGCCGCATCGCGTCTGTTCGTTCGCTCCGTGCTCAACAGCGACGCTGTCGTCGTCGCACAGGAGCTTGCCGCAACCTTGAGCACCGGCCAACCGGCTGGCGGGAGCGCCGGGCTCTCGTCCGTCGTCCGCTATACGTACTACGACCTTGACGGGAACATCGTCGAAAGCGAAGCGCCGGGCGGCCCGGACGAAAGCCGGCTGGTGCTGAGCGAGGCAGAGCGGGAGAGCCTCTCGGTCCTCCTGGCGCAACGGAGCGTCGTCATCGAAGACGCCTCCATCCTCTCGAGCATCCTTGGCTTTCCCGGCACGGCGATCAACCGGGTCGCAGTTCCGGTCATCTCGGACGGCGACACAATCGGCTCGCTCGTCGTCGAGGTCGACCAGTCGCGCGCGCTCGAGTCGCTGGGGCGCGCGTTCAGCGTCGTCGCAATGGTGACCGTCGGCCTTGCTGTCCTTGCCGTGATCGCGGTCGCGTTCGTGGTGACGCGCGGGCGTGGCTTCCGCGACCGCAAGGCCTTCAACCCGGATGCGATAGCGCGCGACGCGCTGACCGACGCGACCACACGCGCCGGCTTCCTGGCTGTCCTCGACGACGCGGTGGCGCGCGCGGCCGAACACGACCAGCAGGTGCTGGTAATGATCGTCGACCTGGACCGCTTCAGGAGTGTGAGCGGCATCTGGGGGCACCACGCCGGCGACGAGGTGCTGAAGATGGTGTCCGACCGGCTGCGCCCGTTCGTCACGGCGCCTGCGGGGCTCGGCAGGATCGCCGGCGATGAGTTCGCGCTCATCGTGGAAGGCGAGGCAACGCACTCCATGCGTCAGCTCGCCGACAGGGTCCGCGATGCGATCAGCGCGCCGTTCGAGGTCGACGGGGCATCGATCATGATCGGCGCCAGCATCGGAATGGCGCTCTATCCGATCAACGCCCAGCGCGGCGACATGCTGTTCCGCGCCGCCGCCGGCGCTCTGGGGAAGGCGAAGGCGCAGGGCCGCAACGGCCTGGCGGTATTCGACACCGAGATGAAGGAGCGCATGGAGCGGAACGAGGCGCTCGAGCGCGACCTGCGTCTGGCGATCGAACGCGACGAGTTCGTGGTCTTCTATCAGCCGCAGCTGGAGCTCTCCTCCGGGCGGCTGCGCGGCTACGAGGCCCTGGTGCGGTGGGAGCGGCCCGGCGAGGGGATCCTGGCGCCGAAGGACTTCCTGGCGGTCGCCGAGGAGACCGGGCTGATCCGCCCGATCGGCGAACTGGTCCTGCGCAAGGCGTGCCGGGACGCGGCCACATGGCTCGATTCTGGCACCGTCGCCGTGAACTTCTCGGCCGCGCAGTTCCGCGCCAATGAGATCGAGAGGACCATCGCGAAGGTACTGAAGGAGACCGGGCTCCCGGCGGAGCGCCTGGAGATCGAGGTCCCCGAAAGCCTCTTCCTCGACGGGTTTCCCGACGTGATGGAGGCGCTTGGCCGCATCAAGGCGCTCGGCGTTCGCGTCGCGATGGACGACTTCGGCGCAGGCTATTCGGGCATGGCGTCGCTGGCGCGCTTCCCCTTCGACAAGATCAAGATCGACCGGGGCTTCGTGAACCAGCTCACGGAGGACGCCGACGTCTCCGCCATCGTGTCCTCGATTGTGGCGCTAGGCCGCACGCTGAGCGTCGACGTGACGGCGGAAGGCGTGGAAACGAGCGAGCAGGTCACTCTCCTCAAGGCCGCGGGTTGCACCATCGTGCAGGGCTTCCTCTTCGGTCAGCCGCAACGGGCGGGCCATGGCTCCGGCAACGGAGAGGAGGGCGGGACCGGTGGAACCGCAAGGGCGCCGGATGCGGCGCGCAGGTCGGGCTGAAGCGGTCGGGGCAGGTCAGCCACAGGCAACAAAGGACGGGTAAGGAGACCCGATCGGAGAACGATGGTCGGGGGTGGGGCAGGGGTGACACCGTTGAGGCAGACCAGCAGAAAGTCGCTTGCCGCAGCCGCGTGGCTCGTCCTGCTGGCCTGCGTTGTCGTCGGCGCCGTCCTCCTGCTCGGCCAGTTCGCGCTCACGCGCATGATGGCGGGGAACGCAACGGCGACTGCCGAGCTCTGGATGCAGTCAGCGTTCAGGAAAGGCGACGGCATAGAGGCGACGCTGGCGGGCATGAGCGTGGAAGCGCTCGACTCCACCCTCGATATCGCGAACATCGACAGGGTTGTCCTCGTCTCTCCCGACGGAGGAGCGACGCCCGTGCGCGGGGGCGCCGCGGCCGCGCAGGGTCTCAAGCAGGTGTTGGCCGGCACTGCCGGCCCGGAGCGCCCGATCTACTCGGCGGCAAGCGGCGCCTACACGCTGGACAGCATCGGCTGGCTGGACCGGCTGCCCTACCGCAGCTGGGTGCTGCTTCCGCCCGGAGGAAGCGCAGGCCGTTCCCGCCTTGCCGTGCGCGTCGATCAGACCCAGACGGCGGCGGAGATGGTCTCGCGCTTTTCCCGCGAAGTGCTCTTCAGCGGCGGCGTCGCGCTCATCACCTTCGTTTCGTTCATGGCGGGATTCAGCTACCGCCAGCGGCAGCTCTCGGCGGAGAACGCCGCAATACGCTACCTCGCGCTGCATGACGAACTGACGGCCCTGCCCAACCGCAAGCAGTTCGAGGAGTTCATGGCCGAGACGCTCTCGACGATCGAACGCGAACGCGGCAAGGCGGCGCTGTTCGTGCTCGACCTCGATGCGTTCAAGGCCGTCAACGACACGCTCGGTCATCCCGTCGGCGACAGCCTGCTCAAGGCCTGCGCCAAGCGGCTGAAAGCATCTCTCAGGAGCGGCGATCTCCTTGCCCGCCTTTCGGGTGACGAGTTCGCCATCGTCGTGCCGCAAGTGACCGACCCGGCCATGCTCGCGCCAATGGCGGAGCGCGTCCTCAGCCTGCTGTCGAGCCCGTTCCGCGTCGAAGGTCACGAGATACAGGTCGGCTGCTCGATCGGGCTGGCCGTCGCGCCTGACAATGGGGACGACATAGGGTCGCTCATGCGCAACGCCGATTTCGCGCTCTACCGCGCCAAGAGCGAGGGGCGGCGCACCTGGCGCTTCTTCGATCCGAAGATGGCGGAGGACCTGGCGAGCCGGCGCACGCTGGAGGACGGCCTGCGCCATGC
>CAZMJQ010000247.1:0-5592 GCA_964566475.1 uncultured Propylenella sp.
AGCGTCGTGGTCGCCGCCCTCCTCTACTGGCTCCACACCCGGGCGCGGGAGATCGAGCGCCTGGTGGGGGCGATCTGGCAGGCGGGCCAGCGGGTCGCGGGCAACACCGTGCACACCCCGCAGCTCTACCGCATCGCGGACGGGGTCGAGGCGATCCTCGCCACGGCGTCGCGGACCCTGACCCACGCCCGCGCCATCGAGGCCCACACCCAGGGCTGCCCCGGCTGCCCGCAATGCATCTGGCGACGGTGAGGAGTTGCCGATGAGCATCACCTTGATGACGCTGCTCACCGCCCTCTTGACCCTCGTGTTCCTCGGCGTGCTGGCGGTGGCGCTGATCCGGCTCCATCCGCTGCTGGCCGCGATCGGCGGCACGCCGACCAGCTACCTCGCCAGGCTCCGCTTCGGCCTGCGGGCGATCGAGCGCGAGACCTCCCACCTGCCGGGCCAGGTCACCCGGATCAATGGCGGGCTGGGCGAGATCGCCGAGGGCCTGGGTGCGGTCGAGCGCCACCTCGCCGGCACCGAGGCGGCGCTGAAGGCGCAGGGGCGCTGACGGTGGAGGCCGCTGGCGTGCCAACCGCGGCGCTGGTGATCTGGGGCATCACCCTGCTGGTGATCGCGCTGGTGATCGTGCCGCTCGCCACCCTCCTGCTGCACCGGACGCTGCGCGCCGCGCGCAGCATCGAGAGCTATCTCGGCGAGATGCGCGAGGCCGGCACCGGCGTCGCCCGCAATACCGGCGCGATCCCGGCGCTCGATCAGACGGTCGAGACTGCGGGCGCCATGGGCGGGGTCGCGGCGGGCCTGGAGCAGCGCTCGCTGGCGATCGCCGGCATCCTGGCGGGGCGCGCGAGCGGTGGGGCAAGGCGATGATCGCATTCCTGACCTGGGCCAGCGTCATCCTCGCGCTCGCCATCGTGGCCGTGGTCGCGGTCTATCTCGTGCTGATCCTGCTCGCGCTGAAGCGCGGCGCCGACCACCTGGAGGCGCTGGCCGGACAACTGGTGACCATCCGGGACGATACCCGCCCGCTCGAGGGCAAGGTCGCCACGATCAACGGCGGGCTCGCGGGTCTTCTCCCGCCGCTGCTGGCGGTGAACGGCAATCTCGCCCGGATCGTCGAGGTCGCGAGCACCGGCCCGCGCCGCTGAGGGAATGCGCCCATGTGCTTCGAGAACCTGCCGATCGAGTTCGACGCCGAGGGCAATGCGCGGCTCAAGCCGGGCGTCGCCAACCCCTACGCCTACACCGTGCAGACGCCCGAGGAGCGGGAGGCCAAGCTCAAGGAGATCGCGCGCCGGAACGGCCAGCTCGCCGATATCGACTTCGACCCGGTGACCCGGGTCGCCGGCGCGCTCGCCTTCCACAGCACGGTCGACCTCGAGCAGCGCCGCGTGCTCGACGCCAACTCCATGGCGACGCTGTTCCGCGGCTACGAGGTGATCCTGCGCGGGCGCGACCCGCGCGATGCCGCCTTCATCAGCTCGCGCGCCTGCGGGGTGTGCGGCGGCGTGCACAGCCCGTACGCGGCGTCGCTGCTGAAGCACATCGAGACGCCGGGACTGGAGCTCAACTTCCTCTTCCGCATCGTGCACGACGAGGTGCTGGAGGAGACCGGCGGCGAGCAGGAGCCGTTCGTCTACGGCTCGCTCGGCGCCACGGAGATCTACCTGAAGCCGGCCGACGCGCCCGCGGAGGCGGCGCCGGACGAAGCGCCACGAGAGTCTGCGCCGCCACCGTCGGCGGCGCCGGGAACGGACGAGCACCTCGCCGAGCTCGATTACTTCGCCGCCATCTCGGAGAACACGGAGGACGCCTATCGCGCCTTCCTGGGTAGGCATCCGGGATCCCCGCGCACGGCGCAGATCAACTCGCTCCTCAGCGCGCTTGCCGAGAACAAGCTCTGGAGGAACGTGGCGGACGAGGACACGATCGCCGCCTATCAGCGCTATCTCGCTGCGTTCGCCGACGGCATCTACGCCGACGAGGCGCGCACGCGCATGCAGCGGCTCATCGACGATCTGCGTCAGGTCGCCACGCGCGGAGACCAGCAGCCGCCGACACTGTCGCCGACCCCGGTTCCGGCCGACGATTGCGGTCACCCGCACGGCAGCCACCGGGTGACCGGCGTGGCTTCCAACGATGTGCTGTGGGTGCGCGCCGGTCCCAGCAGGGACGCCGCGACGAAGGGGAGCATGCCGCCCGACGCGCAGGGGATCGGCATCGGCCGCTGCGTCAACGTCGCAGGATACATCGCGCAATGGTGCGAGGTGCGCTACCAGTGCATCGCCGGGTGGGCCTATGCACGTTACCTCACCGGTGGCGGCAGCTCGATCTCGGCATCGACGCCGGAAACCTACCGGGTGGTAGGCGTCGCCGGCAATGACGTCCTCAACATGCGGACCGGCCCCGGCACCGGCCACGGCATCGTCACGGGGATTCCGCCCAACGGGACGGGCGTTCGCGTCTCCGGCTGCCAGGCGGTCAGCGGATACAGCAGCAAATGGTGCACGGTGACGTGGCAGGGGATCAGCGGGTGGGCCTCCGCGTGCTGCCTTGCCGGCGAGCGCACCGGCCGCCAGCCCGACTGACCGTGAAGCGCCGGGCACTGCGGCTCGCCTCGCCGGTGGTCGCGGCAGGCTTCGCGGCGGTGGCCTTCGCCGAGCTGCCCGAGGGCTTCGTCTACCTGCGCCACGTCGATCCGACCATCCTTCAGGAGATGCGCTACGCGGAATCGCACAACTTCACCGGACGGCCGGTGCCGGGATACGAGGCGGCGGAGTGCATCCTGACGCGGGAGGCGGCGGAAGCGCTTAGGGGCGTGCAGGACCGGCTGCGCGACATGTTCCTCACGCTCAAGGTGTACGACTGCTACCGCCCGGAGCGGGCAGTCCATGCCTTCGTCGCGTGGTCGGAGGTGGCGGGCGATACGCAGACCAAGGCGGAGTTCTATCCGGACGCCGACAAGAGCCGGCTCTTCGAGCAGGGCTGGATCGCGCGCCGCTCGCGCCATTCGCGCGGCAGCACCGTCGACCTGACCATCGTGCCGCTGCCGCCGCCGCTCCAGCGCGCCTACGAGCCCGGCGAGCCGCTCAGCCCGTGCGACGCGCCGGCGGGCGCGCGCTTTCCCGACAACAGCCTCGACTTCGGCACGGGTTACGACTGCTTCAGCCCGAAGAGCTACACGGCGGACACGAGCGTCGGCGGGGATGCGCAAGCGAACCGGGCGATGCTCGTCGAGCTGATGGCGGAGGCCGGCTTCCGGAACTACCGGCGCGAATGGTGGCACTTCGAGCTGATCGACGAGCCGTTCCCGGACACGGCGTTCGATTTTCCGGTGAGCGCGCCGGCACAATAGACGCGCGGGGTCTCCGCTGTTCGCGCCGGGTTTCAGAAGCTTCCGGCCCGGCAAATGGCGGCATCCGGGCGGCATATCATGGCAATGCGCGGTTCCCGGGAACTGCCTTCGCCCCCGGGCTGTTGGAAAGCCACGAAGGGCGGCGGTCAGAGGAGGTTCCCGTGCAGGATATTCTCGAGCGTCTCAATCAGGAGGACCGCAAGCGAGAGATCGCGGCCGCCGCCGTGCTGCTCGCCTTTCTGGGCTTGATCGTGATTCCGCTGCTGTTCGCGCAGTAGGCGCTATCTAGTCCGGCGAGAGGCCGGAGAAGGCGACGGGGAAGAGCCGCCCGTCGCCGATCAGGAACGGCCGCAGCGCGCCGGGCGCGAAGAGCGCCGCGAAGGCAGGGTCGAGCACATTGAGCCCGCCCGCGAGCACGCCGAACGCCGGCAGCACCATCCGCGCACCATCGGTGGCGAAGGCGCGGCAGCGGACGCTCCTGCCGTTGCCGCGAATCTTCGCGGCGGGATGAAGGTGGCCCGCCACCTCTCCGCTCGCCTCGCCGCCGGTGGGCTCATGGCGGAAGGTGAGCCCGTCCGACGCGAGCTCCGAAACGACGTCGCCGCCCACCGCCTCGGGAAACTCCGGATCGTGGTTGCCCTTGATCCAGACCCACTCGCGTCCGCCCTGCAGCGCCGCGAGCCGCAGCCGGTCCGGATCGGAGAGCCTGCCATAGCCCCATGAATCGTGGAAGGAGTCGCCGAGAGCGATCACGCGGCGCGGATGGCGGCGCGCAACGAGCTGTGCGAGATGCGCCAGCGTCGCCCCCGTGTCGTACGGCGGCAGCATCATACCGCGGCGCGCGAAGCTCGACGCCTTCTCCAGATGCAGGTCGGCGACGACGAGCGTGCGGCTCTCCTGAAGCCACAGCGCGCCGGCGGGATCGAGCACCACCTCCGTTGCTGCGACGGCGGTCCGCATCTCAGCGAGCCCCGGCGGCGCGCGCCGCACGCTTGGGTCCGGGCCTTCGGGCTCGCGGCCTGGACTTCGAAACGACAGGCTGAGCTGCAACTGCACCCTTATGCTCCGGGGGCTCCTCGCCCATCGCCTCGCGGATCAGCGCCTCGGACGCATCCGCCAGAATGTCGGTCTGCGCCTCGCCGAAGACGGGCTCGCGCCCGATCTGCAACATGACGGGCACGGCCAGCGGCGAAACGCGCTCCAGCCTTTGATGTACGATTCGGCCCTTGACGCGATAGAGCATTTCGCCGAGCCGCTGGATGTCGAGGAGCCCGGCCGCCGCATCGGCGCGCGTCGCCTGAAGCAGGATGTGGTCAGGCTCGTGCGTGCGCAGCACGTCGTAGACGAGGTCGGTGGAGACCGTCACCTGCCGCCCCGTCTTCTCCTGTCCGGGATGCCGGCGCTCGATCAGCCCCGCGATGATGGCGCAGTTCCGGAAGGTTCGCTTCAGGAGGTAGGATTCCGCCATCCACGCCTCGAGGTCGTCGCCGAGCATGTCCTCGTCGAATAGCGCCGCGAGCGACGGCTTCCCCGCGGCAAACGCCGCGCCGAGATCGCGCAGCGCCCACACGGCGATGGAATAATCCGTCGCGACGAAGCCGAGCGGCCGCGCGCCGGCGCGCTCCAGACGGCGGGTGAGCAGCATGCCGAGCGTCTGGTGGGCCAGCCGCCCCTCGAAGGGGAAGGCCGCCATGTAGAACTTCTTGTCGTGCGGAAAGGTCTCCACCAGGAGCTGGTCGGGACCGGGCACGATAGAGCGCTGCTCCTGGTACTGCAGCCACTCGCACACCTGGTCCGGCAGCTTGGGCCAGCGCGTGCGATCGGAAAGGATGTCGCGCACCTGGCTCGCGAGATAGGTCGTGAGCGGGAATTTTCCTCCCTCGAACGAGGGGATCGACGGGTTCTCGTCGCCGCCCGGCGTGACGTAGGCGGTGTTCTCGCGGATGCCCTCGAAGCGCAGCACGCGACCGGCGAAGCGGAACGTGTCGCCCGGCGCCAGCGTCTCCAGAAAATACTCCTCGATCTGCCCGAGCCGCTTGCCGCCGCGGATCACGCCATTCCTCGGCCGGCCGAGCACGACGTGCAGCATGGGCTGCTCCACGATGGTGCCGACGTTCAGCCGGTACTGCTGAGCGATGCGGGGATGGGTGATGCCCCACAGCCCCTTCTGCGGCCCGTCGGCACGCCGTCGGATCTTGGCGTAGCGCTCGTAGGTGCGCAGCGCGTAGCCG
>CAZMJQ010000248.1:0-11596 GCA_964566475.1 uncultured Propylenella sp.
GCTGTCCGTCGGCGACGGCATCGCGCGCGTCTACGGGCTCGACAATGTGCAGGCCGGCGAGATGGTCGAGTTCGACGGCGGCATCCAGGGCATGGCGCTCAACCTCGAGGTCGACAATGTCGGCATCGTCATCTTCGGCTCTGACCGCGAGATCGGCGAGGGCGACACCGTCAAGCGCACCGGCGCCATCGTCGAGGTGCCGGTCGGCATGGGCCTTCTCGGCCGGGTTGTCGACGGCCTCGGCAATCCGATCGACGGGAAAGGCCCGATCGAATCCAGCGAGCGGCGTAAGGTGGACGTGAAGGCGCCGGGCATCATCCCTCGGAAATCGGTGCACGAGCCGATGGCGACGGGGCTGAAGGCCATCGACGCGCTGATCCCCATTGGCCGCGGCCAGCGCGAGCTCATCATCGGCGACCGCCAGACCGGCAAGTCGGCGATCATCCTTGACACGATCCTCAATCAGAAGCCGGCCTTCGACGCGAACGAGGAAAACAAGAAGCTCTATTGCATCTATGTGGCGGTCGGGCAGAAGCGCTCCACCGTCGTGCAATTCGCCAAGATCCTGGAGGAGCGTGGGGCGCTCGACTATTCCATCATCGTCGCAGCGACCGCCTCCGACCCCGCGCCCATGCAGTTCCTGGCGCCGTTCTCCGGCTGCGCCATGGGCGAATATTTCCGCGACAACGGCATGCATGCGGTGATCGCCTACGACGACCTCTCCAAGCAGGCCGTCGCCTACCGCCAGATGTCGCTGCTCTTGCGCCGTCCGCCGGGCCGCGAGGCCTATCCGGGCGACGTCTTCTACCTGCACTCGCGGCTTCTGGAGCGCGCCGCGAAGATGAACGAGGACAACGGCGCCGGCTCGCTGACGGCGCTCCCGGTGATCGAGACGCAGGCGAACGACGTGTCGGCCTACATCCCGACCAACGTCATCTCCATCACGGACGGGCAGATCTTCCTGGAGACGGACCTGTTCTACCAGGGCATCCGGCCGGCGGTGAACGTCGGCCTTTCGGTGTCGCGGGTCGGCTCCGCCGCGCAGATCAAGGCGATGAAGCAGGTGGCCGGGCGCATCAAGGGCGAGCTCGCGCAGTACCGCGAGATGGCGGCCTTCGCGCAGTTCGGCTCCGACCTCGACGCCGCCACGCAGCGGCTTCTCAATCGCGGCGCGCGCCTGACGGAGCTCCTGAAGCAGCAGCAGTTCTCGCCGCTCAAGGTCGAGGAGCAGGTCGTGGTCATCTACGCCGGCACGCAGGGGCATCTCGACCCGCTGCCGCTCGGCAAAGTGAAGGAGTTCGAGAACGGGCTTCTTTCGCTGATGCGCAGCGAGCACAAGGACGTGCTCGACGCGATCCGCGAGAAGGGCGAGATGACCGACGAGATCACCGAAAAGCTCAAGAGCATCCTGGAGAGCTACGCGAAGAACTTCGCGTAAGCGCTCCGGACGAAGGATCAGCCGCTCGTGCCGAGCCTCAAGGACCTGCGCAACCGCATCGCCTCGGTGAAGGCGACGCAGAAGATCACCCGCGCCATGCAAATGGTGGCGGCGGCGAAGCTGCGCCGCGCGCAGGAGGCGGCCGAGGCGGCCCGTCCCTACGCGGAGCGCATGAGCGCAGTGCTCGCCAACATCGCGTCCGCCACTGCGGGTCAGCCGGGCGCGCCTGCGCTCATTGCCGGTACTGGCCGCGAGGAGGTGCACCTGCTGCTCGTCTGCACGGGGGAGCGGGGGCTTGCCGGCGCCTTCAACAGCTCAATCGCCCGTTTGGCGCGCGAGGACGCGCGCCGGCTCATCGCGGAGGGCAAGACGGTCAAGATGTTCGTCGTCGGCCGCAAGGGCTATGACATCCTGCGCCGCCAGTACCCCGACCGAATCGAGGAGCGGATGGATTTCCGCCAAGTGAAGCAGATATCGTTCGCTGAGGCGAAGCAGGTGGCGGACCGCCTGCTTGAGATGTTCGAGGCGGGCGCATTCGACGTGGCGACGCTTTACTACTCGCGCTTCAGGTCGGTGGTGAGCCAGGTGCCGACGGCGCAGCGCATCATCCCCGCCGAAGTGCCGGAGGAGGGGGAGGCGCCGTCGCTCAACGGCGCCATCTACGAATACGAGCCGGACGAGGAGGAGATCCTGGCGGAGCTCCTCCCGCGCAATGTAGCGGTGCAGATATTCAAGGCGCTCCTGGAGAACATGGCGTCCTTCTACGGCGCGCAGATGAGTGCCATGGACAACGCCACGCGCAATGCCGGCGACATGATCGATGACCTGACGCTCAGCTACAATCGTCAACGCCAGGCGCAGATCACCAAAGAACTCATTGAGATCATCTCCGGAGCCGAGGCGGTTTAGCCCGCTCCTGTACCGAGGCAAGACGAGGACAATCATGGCGAATGGAACAACCGGAACGGGCCGCGTGACCCAGGTGATGGGCGCGGTTGTGGACGTGCGGTTCGACGAGCATCTGCCGGCGATCCTGAACGCTCTGGAGACCGACAATCACGGCAATCGGCTGGTGCTGGAGGTTGCGCAGCATCTTGGCGAGAACACCGTGCGCACCATCGCCATGGACATCTGCGAGGGCCTGGTGCGCGGCCAGGAGGTCGTCGACACCGGACAGCCGATCGCCGTGCCGGTGGGCGAGGAGACGCTCGGGCGCATCATGAACGTGATCGGCGAGGCGGTGGACGAGGCCGGGCCGGTGAAGACCGCCGAGAAGCGCCCGATCCATCAGCCGGCGCCGGCCTTCGTGGACCAGTCGACGGAAGCGCAGATTCTGGTCACCGGCATCAAGGTGGTCGATCTGCTCGCGCCTTACGCCCGCGGCGGCAAGATCGGCCTCTTCGGCGGCGCCGGGGTCGGCAAGACGGTGCTGATCCAGGAGCTGATCAACAACGTCGCCAAGGCACACGGCGGCTACTCGGTCTTCGCAGGCGTCGGCGAGCGCACGCGCGAGGGCAACGACCTCTATCACGAGATGATCGAATCCGGGGTGAACAAGGATCCGGCCAAGAATAACGGCTCCACCGAAGGCTCCAAGTGCGCGCTGATCTACGGGCAGATGAACGAGCCGCCCGGCGCCCGCGCCCGCGTCGGCCTTTCGGGGCTGACCGTGGCGGAGTATTTCCGCGATCAGGGCCAGGACGTGCTGTTCTTCGTCGACAACATCTTCCGCTTTACGCAGGCGGGCTCGGAAGTGTCGGCGCTCTTGGGGCGCATCCCCTCGGCGGTGGGCTATCAGCCGACGCTCGCCACCGACATGGGCGCGCTGCAGGAGCGCATCACGACCACGACCAAGGGCTCGATCACTTCGGTGCAGGCGATCTATGTGCCGGCCGACGACCTGACCGACCCGGCGCCGGCGACCTCGTTCGCGCACCTGGACGCGACCTCGGTGCTGTCGCGGGCGATCTCCGAGAAGGGCATCTACCCGGCCGTCGACCCGCTCGATTCAACCTCGCGCATGCTCGACCCGATGGTCGTCGGCGAGGAGCACTACGAGGTGGCGCGCGCCGTGCAGGTGACACTGCAGCGCTACAAGTCGCTGCAGGACATCATCGCCATTCTCGGCATGGACGAGCTGTCGGAGGAGGACAAGCTGACGGTCGCCCGCGCACGCAAGATCGAGCGCTTCCTGTCGCAGCCCTTCTTCGTAGCCGAGGTTTTCACCGGAACCGAGGGTGTCTTCGTCGACCTGGAGGACACGATCAAGAGCTTCAAGGGGCTCGTCGCGGGAGAGTACGACCACCTGCCGGAGCAGGCCTTCTACATGGTCGGCACCATCGAGGCGGCGGTGGAGAAGGCGCAGCGCCTGGCCGAGGCGGCGTAGGGCAGGGCGCGCGATCCATGGCCGACCCGCTGAAGTTCGATCTCGTCTCGCCGGAGCGGCTGCTCCTCTCCGAGGAGGTGGAGTCCGTCATGGTGCCCGGCACGGAGGGCTATTTCACCGTGCTCGCGCATCATGCGCCCGTGATGAGCACGCTGAAACCCGGCCTCATCGAGGTGATAGGCCTGAACGGCCAGACGGAGAAGTATTTCGTGCGCGGCGGCTTCGCCGACGTGACGCCGTCCGGCCTGACGATCCTTGCCGAGCAGGCGATCAGGCTCGCCGACCTCGACGCGGAGATGCTGGCGCGGGAGGTGCGGAACCTTGAGGAGGACGTCGCCGATGCCGGCGAGGACCAGGCGAAGCGGCTCACGGCCGAGACCAAGCTCGCCGAGCTGAAGGACGTTCAGCGCTGGATCATTCCGGCGTGACGACGATCTGAAACCCGAACATGCCGGACAAAACAATCCGCCGCCCGGGCGGCCGGGCGGCGGATTGAATTTTCAAGCCGAGGCGCGGGACGAAGCCTTAGGCGGCGGCCTTGCTCTCGGCCTCTTCCTCGGCCTGCTGCACGGCGCGCTTGCGCTTGGGGCTCGCCTCGATGGCCTTCTCGATCTTCAGCGTGGCCTCAGATTCGGTGATCTTCTCAACGACGGCAACCTCGCGCGACATGCGGTCGATCGCCTGCTCGTAGAGCTGGCGCTCGGAGTAGGAGGGCTCGGGCTGCGACTGCGAGCGGTAGAGGTCGCGCACGACCTCGGAGATCGCGATCAGATCGCCGGAGTTGATCTTGGCCTCGTATTCCTGCGCGCGGCGGCTCCACATGGTGCGCTTGACGCGTGCGCGGCCGCGCACGGTGGTGAACGCCCTGCCGACGACCGAATCGTCGGCGAGCTTGCGCATGCCCACGGACGTTGCCTTGGCGACGGGAACCCTGAGCGTCATCTTGTCCTTCTCGAAGTGGATGACGAACAGCTCCAGCTTCATCCCCGCGACTTCCTGCTCCTCGATATCGACGATCTTGCCGACACCGTGAGCGGGATAGACGATGCTCTCGCTGGTGCGAAAGCCATGGCGCTGGACCGTTTTCTTCGACATATAGACTCCTGCTCCGCTTCGGCGGTCGCCGAGGCCAAACCCACCCGTCCGCCGATCATGCAATCGGCGCAACGGCTCTGAATGTTCGCTGCGGACAAGCTCGCCATTCCCGCGGAAACAGCGATCCGCCCCCCAATCCGTCTTTTTTTCGATTAGCCCGGCAGCCGGGCTCACAGACATGACGCCATATACTCCAAAAAACCCCCAAAATCAAGGGATTGTTGCCCTGGCTACAGGATACGGTTGAGGAATCGCCGCAGGTTCTACCCTCCAGCCCCGGTTTTGCGGCGCCACACGCCACCGAACGCCGCGGGCGCAAGGGGCTCTTCGACGAGCGGCCAAAATGCCGCGGGTCGTATCGGCCGGAGCGGCGCTACCCGGGAGAACCCGACGATCGCCGTCAGTCTCCCTGACCCGGTTGGGACGAGAAGTACTTGTCGAACTTGCCTTCCTCGGTCTCGAACTGCGAGGCATCCGCCGGCTGCTCGCCTTTGACGGTGATGTTCGGCCACTTGTCGGCATATTCGGTGTTCAGGGACAACCACTGATCGAGTCCTGGCTCCGTGTCGGGGCGGATCGCGTCCACCGGGCATTCCGGCTCACAGACACCGCAATCGATGCACTCGTCGGGGTGAATCACCAGCATGTTCTCACCCTCGTAGAAGCAGTCCACCGGGCAGACCTCGACGCAGTCCATGAATTTGCAGCGGATGCATTTTTCGGTGACCACGTAGGTCATGACACGCTCCGGAAAGGCTATGCGGGTGGGGCGTATAGGCTTTGTACCCCTGCTTCAAGATACACAACGCCACACGCCCCGGCACTGTTAGAATCTCATTCCTCGCAGTCCTCGTCCGGTCCGTCAGGGCCAGGCGCACGGGAATCAGCGGGCGCGCCTTCCTCCTCGTAGAGCAGCCGGGCGAGCGCGAAGCTGTCGCGGCGCTCGGCTATGCCGCGGATGCGGATCACCCGCACCCCGCGCCGCAGCCCGAGGGTGAGCACGTCGCCGGGGCGGACCAGCCGGCTGGCGTCGCGCACCTTCTCGCGGTTGACGCGGACATGGCCCGAGCGCGCCAGCTGCTGCGCCGCCCCGCGCGTGCGGGCAAAGCGTGCATGCCACAGCCACTTGTCGATGCGCTGCGACTCCGGCCCGTTCATTCGCCGTCGCTTTTCTCCAGCTCCTTCTTGAGGGCGGCCAGAGCGGCGAACGGGCTGTCGGGGTCGACGGCACGTTCGCGCTGCGGCCTCTGCTGCCACTGCGGTCGTTCGCCTCCGTCACGCTCCCGCGGCGGCCGCTTCGGCCCCGGGCCGCGGCGCTTGCCGGGCCTGTGTCGCTGCTCCTCGGCGTCGCGCGGACGCTCCGCCTGCCTGGGCCGATCGCCGCCGCGCTCCGCCCTCTGCGGCCGATCGTCGGCGCGCTCCTTGGGTCGGCGCGGCCCGCGCTTGGGACGGGGCGGACCCTGCCGCCATACCTCGATCGTCTCGGACCCGGCAGGCCCCGACGCCGCCGGCTCGGCGGTTCCTTCCGATGCGCCCGCCGTCTCGGCTACCGCGGGCGGCGGCTCCTCGACCGCAGGCTCCTCCGCCGGCGGATCCTTCACGGGCGGCTCCTCCTGCGGGGGCTCGACCGGCGGCTCGTCGCCGGGCGGCTCGATATCGGGCGCTCGGGCCGGGGGCTCTTCGACGGGAGGCGGCTCGGGAACCGGTTCGCGCGGGTCCGGCTGGCGGGAAGCCTCCTGCTGCTCCGCCGACGGCTGCTCTGCCGACGGCTGCTCTGCCGACGGCTCCTCCGGGGCGCTCTCGACCGGCTTCTGGCGCAGCTCCATGCGGTAGCCGAGCGCTCTGAAGACTACCGCCATATCGTCGCCCGAGGCGCCGAGGAGGGAGGTCATGCCGGGCGTTACGGTGAAGGCGCTGCCTTCTTCGATTGCGCCGGGCGGGCGCACGCCCTGCGAGCCGGGGTTCCAGGCGAGCGCGGGCCGGATGAGGTCTGCCAGTCGCTCCAGGATGTCGATGCGGATGGCCCGGCTTCCATAGGTGCGGAAGCCGAAGCGGCGGTAGAGTTCCGGATCAAAGCTCGCGTCCACGCCGACGGAGGTGCGGCCGGAGGCCGACGTCGCGGAGAGCTCCGCCAGGCCCGCCACGTCGAGGGTCTTGTGCTTGAGTGCCCAGAGCTGCGCGTTCAGCGCACTCGGACCGGGCTTGAGCAGGGACGGAACGTAAATGTGGTAGGCGCCGAAGCGCACGCCGTGGCGCCTGAGGCCGGCCCGCGCTTCCTGATCGAGCCCCCGTACCTCAGCAAGCACCTGGCGGCGCTCCAGGACGCCGAGGCTCTCCACCAGCTGGAAGGCGATCCCGCGCGCCATGCCGGAGAGGGCCTGGTCGGCGGAAAGATCGACAAGCGGCTTCAGGAGCGTGCCGATATGCAAGGCGAGCCATGCGTTGAGCCTGCTCTCGACCTGCTCGCGCGGAGCGCCGGTCAGTTGGTCGTCGGCCAGGAGCACGATGCGCGGCTTCAGTGTCTCGTCGCCTGCGACGAGCCGGGCCACCGGCTCGCCCTGCCAGCGCAGGTGTCCGTCGACGGAGAGCACGATCTCGCCGTCGGGGGCACGCGCCAGCCGTGCGGCGCGGTCCGTCATGGCGGCGGCGAGCGCCTTTTGCGCCGCGCCGCGGAGCGTCTGCGCCTCAGCGCCACCGGCCTGCAGGTCGGGAGTGAAACGGAAGCCCTGCAGCACGCCGACCTGGTGGCCCTCGACACGCACGTCGCCGTCCGGGGTGATCTCGGCGTCCAGGACCGTGTTCTCGCGCATGCGCCGCATGAGCACGCTGGTGCGCCGGTCGATAAAACGCTTGGTGAGCCGCTCGTGCAGCGCGTCCGACAGCTTGTCCTCTACGGCCTGCGTCTCTTCGCGCCAGGTGAACGGCTCGGCAAGCCAGTCCGCCTGGTTGGCGACGAAGGCCCAGGTGCGGATGTGCGCGATGCGGGCCGACAGCGTGTCGATGTCGCCGTCGGTGTGGTTGGCCTGGCGGATCTGCTCGGCGATCCAGTCGTCCGGCACGCCGCCGCCGTCGCTGACGAAACGGAAGATCGTGCCAATGAGCTCGGCGTGCTGCACCGGCGATATCTTGCGATAGTCGGGAAGCTGCGCCACGTCCCAGAGGCGGCGGACCTGCTCGGGCCCATCGACCTGCCGCGCGATCTCCTCGTCGCGCGCCAGCGCCTCCAGCGCCTGCTGGTCGTCGGCCGGCTGCGCGCGCGTCATGCCGGCCACCTGCGGCGGCTCGTCGAGGCTCGCCTTCAGTGCAGCGATCGAGGAGAAGTCAAGCTCGTCGTTGCGCCACTGGACGGTGCGCACCGGCTCGAAACGGTGTGTCTCAAGCGCCTCGACCAGCGGGTCGGGGAAGGGATCCACTCGGCCCGTCACGCCGAAGGTGCCGTCGTGCATGTGGCGCCCGGCACGGCCGGCGATCTGGCCGAGCTCCGCGGCGGTCAGCTCGCGGTACTGGTAGCCGTCGAACTTGCGGTTGGAGGCGAAGGCGACGTGGTCGAGCGCGAGGTTGAGGCCCATGCCGATGGCATCGGTCGCGACCAGGAAATCGACGTCGCCGGACTGGAATATCTCCACCTGCTTGTTGCGCGTGCGCGGCGAAAGGGCGCCGAGCACGACCGCCGCACCGCCGCGCTGGCGGCGGATGAGCTCGCCGACGCCGTAGACCTCGTCGGCGGAGAAGGCGACGATCGCCGAGCGTTCCGGCAGCCGCGTGATCTTCTTCTGCCCGGAGTAGGAGAGGACCGACATGCGCGGGCGTGTCACCACGTGGACGCCCGGCAGCAGCTGCTCGATGATGCCGCGCATGGTGGCCGCGCCGAGGAGCAACGTCTCCTGGCTGCCGCGCAGGTTCAGGAGCCGGTCGGTGAAGACATGGCCGCGCTCCAGATCGGCGGCTATCTGCACCTCGTCGATGGCGACGAAGGCGGCGTCGGTCTCACGCGGCATGGCCTCGACGGTGGAGACCCAGTAGCGCGGCTGCGCCGGCAGGATCTTCTCCTCGCCCGTGACCAGCGCGACCTGGTCCGTGCCGGCGCGCGCCGCCACGCGCGAATAGACCTCGCGGGCCAGGAGCCTGAGCGGCAGGCCGATCACCCCGCTCTCGTGACCGAGCATCCGCTCGATCGCCAGATGCGTCTTGCCGGTATTGGTCGGCCCGAGCACGGCCGTGACGTTCCGGGCGCTCCAGCGCCTGGTGCGGTTCGGTGCGTTCATAACGGGATCGGAATAGCTCTTCTTGACGACGGTGCCCTGGAAGATGGCCCTGGTTAGCATGGCTTGCGGGCCGAAGTGTGAAGTTTCCTGACGCTTGCGCCAACCGGCGGAAATCGATCGGTAGGGTTTATCGCCAGAACGGGACTTGAACAAAGATGGGGCGAATCAGCGACTCGTGACAAGCCCTTCCTTTGTACTTGCCTGCCATCATCGATGGCCCATGAGATGCTTCCGTGGCGAGCGGAGGCCCAGACTGTGACCAGAGCGTAAACCCCAGGACGGCGAAGGCCGCCCCTCTGTTCACGATCGGATCGATGCCGGAACAAACGGCCGACGAATCAGAGCTTTCCGCATATTCGGGTTCTGTTCTCGCAACATGTTGTGGTGCGGCGGGAGGTGTCGCCTTCGCCGGTGACGTTTGCGTGGAAGAACGCCATGCAGGCGTTAGGGTTCCTGTGCCATTGCGGCACGCGGGTCACTCCGCTTCAAGCCGGGTGGCGGTCATGACCACGCGACCGATCGCGCTGGTGAACTGAACGCGGACCGGCACGACGAGACCGTCGCCGGCTGCCGCCACCCACACCTCCATATCGTCGCCGCCCGCCAGGAACCCGTCCTTTTCCCGGTCGGCGCGGTGGCCGGAGACCGGCGTGTAGCGGACCGTGCAGACGACTGCGCGGCGGTGGCGGGTGTTGTTCCGCGTGGCGAAGGACTCAATCCGGTCGAAGGCGAATGCGATGTCGAAGCGGCGCTTGCCGTCGATGAGGGGCAGCGTCCGGTCGCAGGCTTCCGGCGCCGCGCCCGAGCGAGCGGGCCAGAGGAAGGCACTGACGAGGTCGAGTGCTTCGGCCTTATGCGCGGCCGTCATGGGAACGTAGCGCTCGGGCCGTCTGCGCGGCGGATCGAGCATGATCGCATCGATGCCGCGCCCCGCGAAGCGCATGCCCACGGATTCCGTGTCGCCGTCCTCGGTCCACATATGCCGGTATTCCGCGGCTTCCGGCCGGTCCTCGCCAAGCTCGCCGCTTGCCTCTGCCTCCGTGCGTGCGTCCGAGAAGAGGCGCGCCAGTCCGGAGATGCGGCCGGTAAACGCGACGCTGTAGCGCCGGTCCTCGATGCCGGCCCGCAGTTCCGCCCTGCCGGCCGGGAAGCCCTTGACGCTGACCGTGTAGTCCGCCCTCAGCGAGCGCGCCAAGGCGTCGTTCGCGGGGACGGTGGCGAGTGCGAAGGCAAGAGGCAGCAACAGAAGGCGACCGAACGGCATGGGGACGGTTGTATCCAGGTGGAGATGACGCTATCTCCGCTACGCACTCAATGGGACCAAACTAGGGCTCCCGGAGCGTCTCCAGAGCGTCTTGACCGCCGATTTCCGCACCCCTATAGGGATGCGCTTCCGGATTTTCTCTGGTCGGCATGGCCTCCGCGCGGGAAGAGCGCAGGCGCCGGGCCGGCCGTTACCGTGTGAGGATTACCACCATGGCGCGCCGCTGCGAACTGACCGGCAAGGGCGTCCTGACGGGCAACAACGTCAGCCACGCCAACAACAAGTCGAAGAGGCGGTTCCTGCCCAACCTGAAGAGCGTATCGCTGATGAGCGACGCGCTGAACCGCACCGTGCGGCTGCGCATCTCGATCGCTGCGCTGAGGAGCGTGGAGCATCGCGGCGGCCTCGATGCGTTCCTCGTGAAGGCACGCGAGGACGAGTTGTCCGATCGCGCCCGCAAGCTGCGCAACGACGTGCTCGCGAAGCGGGCGGAGGACAAGGCGGCGCAGGCCGCCGCCTGATACTCTTGCCCGGCACCGGCGGCACGTTCTCCGGCAGGACGCTCGGCATCGTTGTTGCCGTCGCCTTGATGGCGTCGGTGGTGGTGCTTTCCAACATTCTCGTCCGGCACCCGTTCGCCTTCACGGTCGCAGGGCTGAATCTCGCCGACGTGCTCACATGGGGCGCGTTCAGCTATCCGCTCGCCTTCCTGGTGACAGACTCCACCAACCGGCTGCTCGGACCGCGCGTCGCGCGCCGCGTCGTCTACGTCGGCTTCGCCGTCGCGGTGGTCCTTTCGGTCTGGCTCTCCACGCCGCGCATCGCCGTCGCTTCCGGCAGCGCGTTCCTTGCGGCGCAGCTTCTCGACGTCTTCGTCTTCGACCGCCTGCGCGACCGCGTCTGGTGGATGGCGCCGTCCCTCTCCAGCTTCGCGGGTTCGGCGCTCGACACGCTGCTGTTCTTCTCGCTCGCCTTCGCGCCGCTCTTCGTGATCCTCGGTCCGAACGATCCGTTCGCGGTGCAGGCGGCGCCGCTCCTTGGCCTTTACACGGCGGAGACGCCGCGTTGGCTCTCCTGGGCGCTCGGCGACTTCGCGGTGAAGCTCCTGATCGCGGCGATCGCGCTCGTGCCCTACCGCGTGGTCATCG